>JADEXW010000066.1 GCA_015206935.1 Pseudanabaenaceae cyanobacterium LEGE 13415
GCTGCGTGAAAAAGATGATTTCTGAGCTTTGCCAATCTCGCTCATGCTCACAACTCTGAGCGCAAACCAGTCCGACGATCCGATCGTCTTGTTTCAGCGGCACAGCAATTTCAGCTTTCGTATTGAATGTTGCGAGTTGCTGACGATAGCTTTCATTCATTTCTTTGGCAGCATCTTTGATTACCCAAGCGGATTGAGTGCTGTACTGTTCAAATCGATCGATTCCTAAAGGTGCTTCGATCGACTTCTCTTTAATGCTGAGACGCTGACTTTCTAGGGATTCAGCAATCACGGTTCCATTGACTGTACCCGGAGTGAACTGATACACCACAATGCGATCGAGCTTTAAAAAGCTCCGAGTTTCATCGATCGCAGTTTGCAAAAGTTGAGTAGGATTGAGCGATCGACGCATTCTTACAGTAATCTCGCTTAAGGCTCTTGCTTCTCGCGTTTGTTGTTCTTGTCGTGCGACTTCATTGGCTAAAGTAACCTCGGAAGCATTGATACTATCCGCCATCTGATTGAATGTGATCGCTAATTGTCCGACTTCATCTTTGGCAAAAATCTGAGCGCGAGCTTTTCGATTTCCATTTGCAAATGCTTCTGTCGTTTGTTGCAATTCTTGAATGGGTTTCAGCACAATGCGACGGAAAATCGCTGTCCAAACAATGATCCCTGCAATAGCTAATACAAATACGATCGCTTCTTGTTGAATGCTAGTGAATAGCAATTGATTTAAGCTCTGTTCTGGAGTTCCCCGAACTAGGACTGCACTCGAACTTTCATCAACGACAGGAACTGAGCCATCTGGTGTTTCAACAGTGCGACTCGGAACGGCTTTGGCTGCAACTGTGTAAGTTTGCCCATTGATATCAAGTCGTTGGGTAACAGGTTCGCCTTTAGCACCGATCGCTGATTTTAAAATAGCTGGATCAGACAAAGCAACATCGATTTGAGATTGCTGATTGTTATCTTTGTTCAGTGCAGTTGCTAGCCCAAATTCACCATTGGGTTTCCGAAAGTAGACGGCACTATATCCACCACCAAACGCATTTAATGTATTTTCAACGATCGGAAGTTTCCGATTTGCAATGTCCCCAAACACGAGAACACCGACCACTTCTGAATTTTCTCGATCGCGTACTGGAGTCACCACATAGCGAATTAGTGCATCTTGTTTCGAGAAACCGTCCGGTAATGGCGGCGATTCTTTGCTCAGTTCATCCCAACTGACAACGCTCGTCGCTTTGACTTGTCGTCCATCTTTCAGAACTTGTTGAATCAGAGGAACGAGATCGGGATTGTTAACCGTTTCTTTCGATCGACGATTGTTTGCATT
Source organism: Pseudanabaenaceae cyanobacterium LEGE 13415 (assembly GCA_015206935.1). GTDB lineage: Bacteria > Cyanobacteriota > Cyanobacteriia > Leptolyngbyales > Leptolyngbyaceae > Leptolyngbya. The sequence goes on from JADEXW010000066.1 coordinate 1,340, forward strand.
TGCAACGATGCGAAGATCTTTACCCACTAGCGTCGCATACTCCATCCGCCGCGCTTTGACTTCGTTTTGTAGAATCTGTTGCAGTTGAGTTTGCAAATCGGGAGCTAGATTCTCGTTGCGCTGATGACTTCTCGCAGCATTGATAATCGCTGGATTGTCGGACTGTCCCCGTGAGCCGAAACCCATCTGATTGATTTTGATGTTGTAGTTCGTTTCAGTCACCGCCACTTCTGATTTGGCTTGCGATAACAGTTGAGTGCGGAGACTGTTCGTTAGCACGATCGTTGAACCGATGCCAAGTCCGAGGATGGGGATCAGTTCGCAAACGAGGAGCGCAATCAGTTGTTTTCGCCCGATCGATAAGTTGTGGAACCAATTAGAGGACGGGCGAGATTGAACTGCGGTGGAAGCGGATGGGGTGTCTAACATAGAAAGAGGGCGTGGGGTAACTTTCACTCCTTGAACGTGAGTTCGATAAAAATTTCGCTTTCGTGCAGGCATCCCAAATTTGTCACGCAGCAAATAGCATTGATCGAACAGACGTTCTTCAGTTATTAAACGTGATTTTGTCGCAGTTCAAGTACTTTGTTTGATAACTTTTCAGACAAACGAGAACCATTAAACTGGGACAGTTGATTTAACCATATTTTCCAAGGTTCGTAACAAAACTTGTTCGTTATAGGGTTTTGAAAAGTATGCCGACGCACCTAAGTTTTCGGCAAGCTTCCGATGTTTTTCGCCACTCCGAGAAGTCAGCATCATTACGGGAAGCTGTGAGAGTTGATTGTCCGATCGCAGTTTTGCTAAAAATCCATAGCCATCCAATCGGGGCATTTCAATGTCACAAATGACAGCCTGCACCGATAATCCAGCTTCGAGTCGCTCGATCGCGTCTTGTCCATCTTTGGCTTGCTCCACTCGATAGCCCGATCGCTCTAAGGTTAATGCCAAGAATCGTCGCACGTTAATCGAATCATCCACCACTAATACCGTTGGGGTTGAGCTTCCAGGAAGTTCTAGACGCGGTGTGATGCTGGATTTAAGCTGATCGCGGAAAGTGTTGTCGATCGCGGGTTGCGCGTCCGATCGCTCACAGCTTGTGATCCACCGCATCAATTCTGTAACGTTCACCAATGGAACTACACGACCATCACCGAGAATGGTCGCGCCACTAAATCCAGTGGGTAAGCCTAAGTTGCCTTCGACTTTCCGAATGGTCGCTTCTTGTTCACCCCAACATCGATCGATGTGAACTCCAAACCATTGTGGATCTTGATGGAGAATGATTACGCTTTGAGTTGCGATCGTAGGCGGTGTTTCAAAGCCATGCGGAATTCGAGGACAGTTGAACCGTAACCATTTTTGCAGTCGAACTAGTTGCACCATGTGATCTTGCCAGTTCAACACTTCGCTACCGGGTGTTTGAATGACCTGATTCGGTTGCAGTAAGAACAACTCAGAAACGACATCTGTTGGAAATGCAAGTAACATTCCAGCACTTTCAACTAGCAATACTTTAACCGTCGAAAGAGTGAACGGAACAGACAATGTGAACGTTGTCCCGACTCCAGCTTTGGTATTAACGCTAATTTCGCCCCTGATTTGCTTGAGATTGCTCCGTACCACATCCATCCCAACTCCGCGACCGGATAGGGCTGTGACTTGACTGCTCGTTGTAAATCCAGGCTCAAAAATCAGCGATAACAGTTCCTCATCCCGCGCCGCATCCAGCAAAACGGGATCAAGTCCCATCTGTTCAGCCCGATCGCGAATTTTATCGATCGGGATTCCCTCCCCATCATCTCGAACGGTAATCACAGTTCGGTTTCCTTCATTCGATGCCCGAATTTCGATCACGCCTTCCGCTGATTTACCACGAGTTTCCCGCACATTCGGAGCTTCGATCCCATGATCAAACGCATTCCGTAACAGGTGCATCAAAGGATCGCTCAACGTTTCGAGAATATTACGATCGATTAATGTCCCCGCGCCGCCCATATCAAATCGAACTTGCTTCCCATATTGCAATGACCATTCGCGCAAGGCACGAGGAAAACGGTTCAAAATGTCCGAAATCGGGCGCATTCGGAGTTGAGAGAGACCACTTTGCATTTGTTTTGCGGTCTTGTTCAGGTTCCGAGCCGCTTGATCCGTATCATCTAAGCTGAGATCAATGTCTTCGGTGACTTCTTGAAGCTGTACGATCGTTTCCATCACCTGCTGAGAGAGCAAGTGAAGATCACCATATCGATCGAGTTCTAACGCATCAAATCCAGCCCGACGACTTGAACTATCGGTTAAAGCGCGTTGTCCAACCAAAGTAACGCGATCGTATGCCATTCTGAGCTTTGAGTTCACTTGATCCAGAGTTTGCACTCGTTCATGCAAGGTTCTCGATAGCGTTCTTAATCGCTTCAGATACAGATCTAAACCATTTCGATCGATAGTCAGTTCCCCAAACAAATCATTCAATTGATTCAACTGGCGCACTGGAACGCGAACCGTTGCATCATCATTTTCCGCAACGGGAACAGGTTCGGGTTCAGCTTCAAGAACTTTGAAATCCGTCACTTGAGGCTCAGGAGGAACCGATCTTGCAGGAGCGGGAATCGGTTGAAAATCAGTATATCCCGCTTCGTCAACACTATCGAGCGCTTCAGTAAACCAATCGCCCACACTCGGTTCGAGAACAGACGGAGTTTCAGAGAAGTCAGCTAGCTCTGGAACGGTGCCATCGATCGACACTGGAATCTGATCATATTGACCTGCGATCGCAAACATCTGAGCCGTTCGCCAGAAATTCAGCGCATTGTTCGCCAGGTCAACCGCATCTTCAGAACTTTCCGCCTGCCGTGAAACAGATTGGCAAAGCTGAATAAAGTTCTTCAATTGCAGCATTTCGCCCAATCCGCCCAATTCCTGCGCCAGAATCGAAACTTCCTCACGCAAACAAGGCTGATCCGGTGTGGCTAAAACCGCTTCCAATCGCTGCAAACAGCCTTCAACTTCAGTTTCAAACAACAAGGGAACAATGTCCTGACCCTCTTCGGGAGACAGTACCGAAGCCGCATTCTCATCTTGCGGATCACCTAGCTCCGAGTGCAGCGCATCAAACACAGGATAAGCTTCCACAGAGAGCCAATTCGCATCTACACAAGAAGCCTGATGACGCTGTAAAGATTCTCGATCGAACTCGACCACTTGCCGCAAACAGCCCACCGCTGCCAGCAGCAAATTCTCTAATCGCGGAGTGACCACGATCGACTTATCAATCTTCAGCACTTTCCAAGAATCTTCCAATCGATGGGCAAGCTCGCTGAGAACTTGAAACCCCATCATGCCTGCACCCCCTTTAATCGAGTGCGCGGATCGTAATGCTGCATTCGCTTTGGAAGCCTCGATCGGATGATTCGACACGCCCAAAATCGTCGCATCCAGCGTATCTAGATACTCCTGCGCCTCGTCGAGAAACTGACGGCGAATTTCAAGCTCTCTATCTTGCTTCATTGGTTAGCCCACCTTAAACGCGCCCACTGATTCCTCTAGCTCTTTTGCCACACCCACCGTTTGTTTCAGCGATCGTGACACATCCAACGAAGCCGCAGAAGTTCGTCCCGCTGCTTCCACAATGTCCTGCATTAACTGTGTGACCGCATCTGATGTTTGTACCTGAGTCACAGTGGCATCAGAAATCGATTGCACCAAGTCATCGATTCGCCGCGAGACTAACAGAATCTGCTCCAAGCTCTGTTTGGCGTTATCCACCAGTCGCGTTCCTTCCACCACCTGAGAGGTGCCCTGCTCCATTGCTTCAACCACTTCTGAGGTTTCGCGCTGAATCGTTGCCACAATCTGTTCAATCTCACGAGTTGCCGCCGCCGATCGTGCTGCCAATTCTCCCACTTCTTCTGCAACCACCGCAAAGCCTTGAGAGCCTTCATCCGCTCGTGCTGCTTCAATCCCAGCATTGATCGCCAGTAGATTCGTTTGCATTGCGATTTGGTTAATCAGCGAAACGACTTTGGAAATCTGCTGAGAAGATTCACCCAGACGTTTTACTTTTTTCGCCGTTTCCCCGATCGTATCTCGCAAGCCGAGAATGTTCTGTACGGTCAATTCCATTGCAATCCCACCTGCTTCAGCCGTTGAAGAGGCTTCACGCGCAACAGAGGCGGCTTGTTGGGCACTGTGAGACACGGTTTGAATCGATCGCACCATGTGCTGCACAGAATTCAAAGTTCGACTGGTTTCATCTGCTTGTTTAACCGCTTCTTCTGAAAGTTGCCGGATCGCGTGTTCATCGGTGTTGAGCGAATCGTTCACTTGAATGGCGGCGGATTTCACCTGAGTTACGATTTGACGGAGACTTTCTACGATCGAGTTAAAGAAGTCCGCAACGGTTCCAATTTCTCCAGCCGTGACATCCGCACGAACGGTTAAATCCCCATCAACCGCACCTTCAACATCACTCAACAGATCAATCAGTTGCATTTGCAATTCTTCTTTCTGTTGTTGCCGTTCTTCAGAGAGTTGCTCTGCGGCTTTTCTAGCTTCTTCGGTTTGTTGGAGCAAGCTCGCTTGGTCGAGTGCATATCCCACCTGAGCCGCTAACTGTCCAAAGAAGTCGATTTCTTCAGCTTTCCATTGACGCGGACTTGAACATTGATGAGCGCACAGCAACCCGATCAATTCTTTGTTTTGCAAAATCGGAGCGACAATGTTCGCCTGAACTTCCAAGCGCTCTAGAATCTCACAGTGACAGTGGGTTAGGCTCGTTTTTCGTAAATCATCCATCGACCAAACACGACCATCACGATATCGATCGACGAGTGAGGCTTCCATCGGATCGTTAATGATCTTACCGAGTGATTTTGTCCAACCTGGAGCAATAGATTCGGTCGTAATCGTGCCGCTTTGATAGTCGGGCGCAAATCGATAGATGACCACGCGATCGACCTTCATAAAGTCACGAATTTCATCAACGCTTGCCGTGAAAATATCATCCGGCGACAGCGATCGACGAATTTTCACCACAATCTGACTGAGTAACCGAGCGCGATCGGCACTTTCAGTTTGTTGAGCCACAAAGGTTTGAAGCTGTCCCGCCATCAAGTTAATGTTGCGTCCCAAAACGCCGATCTCATCTTCACGATTAACCGTAACGCGCGTCTCTAACTGACCTTCTCCGAGATCTTTGACTGCGCTAGTTGCTGCCAAAATTGGACGAGTGGCACGATCGGCTAACCACTTCGCTAACAGACCAGTGAGGACAACGGCTGCTCCCGTTCCCAGTAAGAACGTCCAAAGTAACTGTCTTTGGGGGGCATATGCCACTTCAGTTGGAACCGAAAGCATCACATCCCAACCGAGATCCGGTAAGCGATCGCGTCCCGTCCAAGGTACAAAGCTAGCCAGAACTTGTTCGGTTTCATTCCCAACTTTGCTATCGATCACGCGCGAATTGAGCGATCGACGGGACTGAATTTCCGAAAACTGCGAATACACTGAAGAGGCAATCTGACCGGCTTTTGCTTCTTGCGAGGACAGAAAGATTTGATTGCTCGCATCTAAAAGGCTAAACTCCGCCCCGGTGCGATTGTAGTTTTGAAGTTCCGATGCCAAACTCTTAATCGGCAACACGGCTCGAACAATTCCAGTCCGTCGATTTGTTCCAGCTTCTTGAACCGGAGCCGTGACATAAACAATGAATGCGCCTGTGCTATCTGAGCGAACTGGACGACTGATCAAGACGCGATTCGACTGTACCGCAGCCCGGAAGTAATCTTGATCCCCTTGTGAACTGATCGAAGCGCGATCGTTTTGCAGCACCACATTCCCATTCAGGTCAAACAACGCCACATTTTCATAGACTGCATTCGCCTCGATGAATCGTTCTAGCAGCGCTCGTTTTTCGTCTTGAGACACTGTATCCCGAATCGCTGGAACGGTTAGCACCGAAAGATTCGAGAGAACTTGCATATCCGCAGTTCGTTCCGCCATGAAGCTTGTGATTCGTTCACTCAGCGTACTTGCCAACGTTTCTTCAGCCGCACTGATCTGTTTCGTGATCGATCGATTCGCAAAGGTATACGCGATCGTGCCCGTTGCTAAAACAGGCAGGGTTCCAATTGCGATCGCGAGAACAGTCGCTTTCGTTTTCAGGCTCAATCGCTTCAGAGCAGCGATCGTGGGAACCTGATTCAAGGTCGGACGTTTTACAGTCGTATCTTTTGAGGGCACTTCGATCACAGCAGGTTCGACGGGTTGATCCCGCTGCGCTGTGTTTAGTTGATCAACCATAGGTCAGAATTGTTGAACGGGTAGTTAAGGTAGATGAGATGTAGGTGCATACGATCGCCCTGATGAATTAGAACACAGAGAACAGACATTAAGAATGCTGGAGTAATGGAGCTTGTAAAATCGCTTCACCATCCAGCATAAAAATCACATCTTGAGACTGTAGGATACAAGCACGAGAATAAGGAATTAGTCCCTTCGTTACATGGCTTGGAACGGGCTGCAAACTGTCAGGCAATGCCCAGGAAATCCCATCCACTCGTTTAACCGCCGCCGCCACTGCGATCGATCCTGTTCTTAAGATCACGATGTCATATTGCTGAGGACTATAATCCAACCGTCCCACATCTAGCAGCATGGCAAGATCAACCACCCAAAGTACCTTACTGCGACGGTGCATCAAGCCTAAAAGTCCTGGCATCATGTTGGGGATTGGGGTCAGGTAGCGCGGTTGTAGTACCATCACTTCCTGGACTTGTTTCATCGGCAATCCGACTTGAGTCCCTTGTCCAACTTCAAATTTGAGATAGCTTTCTCCGAGATTTTGAGGGGCAATTTCGCCCCGTCGGGTGGTTGCTAAGGTCAATACTGAGTGATCCACAGATTATCCTCCGACCGATCGCACAGCGCGAATCAGTTGCTCTCGTGTAAATGGTTTCGTAATGTAAACATCTGCACCCTGTCGCATCCCCCATAAGCGATCGATTTCCTGTCCTTTGGAAGTACAGATAATGATCGGTACTTTCTGAGTTTCGGGATTTTTCTTCAAACTCCGACACAGTTCAAACCCGCTCATCCCCGGCATCACAACATCAGTGATAATCACATCCGGTTTAATCTCGATCGCTTTATTCAGTGCATCTTTCGCCGATACAACCCCGATGACGCTGTAGCCACCTTCGCGCAAATAATGGCTAAGTAGCTCCATCTCGGAGGGCGTATCTTCAACGACTAAAACCGTTCCCATTAAAGTTAGGCTCATAACATTCACAGCAGGTAGAAAGGGGCATTCTCTCGTCTCATTAACTGAGGTATCGAAACACAGTTTTCACCAGTTCCGATTGGGTAAAGGGTTTCGTCAGATAGCCAGAAGCTCCGACAATTTTGGCTTTAGCTCGATCGATAAATCCGGTATGTCCTGTCACCATAATGATCGGGGTTTGCTTAAAGTTCGGATGCCGACGTAACAAAGAACAAAGTTCGTAGCCATCTAAATTGGGCATTCCAACATCGAGCAAAATCATGTCCGGTTTGCTGCGAACGACCTGCATCAAGGCTTTTACCGGATCGTTAATCATAATCACCGACACGCTTGAATCATTCAAAAACGTGCTGATGGCTTGTAAGACGGTGGGGCTGTCATCAATACAAGCAATCGTATATTGTGCTTGAGCAGTCGTCGCCGTTGGAGAAGCTGAATGCAGCGGAATTTGTGCAGGTGTGGGGGTCGGCGGCGTAAAGCTGAGAGGTCTAGCAGGTGCAGCCGGAACACTGGGAACCGTACTGGGTAAGGGAAGTGCTGCATCTGGGCTAGTCGCTTTTGGAACGGAAACTCGTCGTAGTTCGGTATGACAGCGCTCTACAATCGGGCGCAAATCTAGCTGACAGAGATTCGGATAGTCCAAAAAGTTCGACTTCGCGATGATCTCATAGATGCCTTCAGTGACGGTTAGGAATGGTTTCAGCGCTTCGATCGCAATTAGCTCAATCAGTTCTCGTGCGGTTGACAGTTCTAGAAATCGCTGATCTAGCAACCATTGAATCGCTTGATAGTCTGCGCTATTTGACGGGTAGTTACCAGATACCGCTTCAAACTGTCGTAACTGAGATCGATCAAGCAATTTCAGCGACGGCACTCGATCGATCAGTTGATCGAGTGCGCGATCGAGTCGATCAAAGGGCTGAACTGAATTGGTTGCAAATGCCAGTTTGCCTTCATCAAGGTAAAGTAACCAAGATGTAGAGGCGCTCATAATTTGCAAGCATCCATCGATGCGACGGCTGATCAATTGTGCCAACAACGGCATGGGTTGAAGGCGTTGAAACGGTCTGTGACTAACCATAGCTAACCATAAACATTGGCGAAGATTTTGTTCTGCGAAGTTCGCTTCTACACAAATTCCAGGGGCATTCTACATCAATAAAGCAATCTGACGCTCGGCGGAAAACCTGTCAGTGATTTACTTATAGGAAGCCTATCAGCACGGAGAACACCCGTGTCATCTTAATAGAAACTTAATGAAGATGGAGCCATTTCCTCATACTCTAGTGCCAATTTGTAGATAACAAAAATCCGAACTATCTACTCGATAGATAGTTCGCGAACTTGATGTTGATTTCCGGACACATTGGTCAACGAAAATTCTAAAATTGACTGATTCGGGATTACGATTTTTTTAGCATACTCAATCCGGCATTAACCTCCTGATGAATGATGAAAAACGATCGCAAAAATCGTTTTAGTCTAAATACGATCGTGCGTAAGCGATATTTCAGAGAGCCAGAGTTAACCCTCAGTATTTTGGGTCATCCCTAGGTTACTGGTAACTTTACCAATAATCAAGTAACAATTGTAGGCTTTTCATACTGAATGTAGTGGGATATACCAATATTTCTACTCGAAATTAATGCGATCTAACCTGAAGTTTCCCACTTATACAAGCTTTTGGCGATTTAAAGTAATTTGAATACAAGTCGATACTCACGATGAAGGGGTGAAAGAAAATACAGCATGGAAAGCGAGATTAGAAAGAAAAATAGCAATAATTTTAGAATTTAATGTATTAAATACAACTAAACATCGAAATTAGATGAGATACGCAGATTTTTAATGTAATTTTTACTACTCAATATGAATCAGGTTAATGTATCAGACTGCATAGAAACATTAACTAATACTGCAAAATAACTTTTGAGTTTAGCGATTCTGGTAGAAATTCACTATTCAGAATATTGTGTTGCGAAAAAAAGAGGAGAAACAATCTTGTTAACTTCTACGATGCTGGCAGTTGTGCCGAGAACGCTTGAATGGAGTCCCAATGTTGCAGCGGTGATGATTGTCTGTAATGTGTTGGCGATTGCCTTTGCGAGGTTCACGATGAAGAATCCGAGTTCGCCGCCTGCAATGCCTTCCTCGAATCTGTTCGGTGGATTTGGTTTGCCTGCGGTGATTGGAAGCGCTTGCTTTGGTCACATTCTCGGTGCAGGTGTGATTCTCGGCTTGTCGAATATGGGCGTTCTGTAACGTCGATTTGTGCTTAGTTGGTTTTTACTCAAAGATTGTGAGCCAGAGGAGTCATTCTTTGGCTTTTTTACGTTGTTTGAAGGATGAGGTCGCTAAAGTAGATTTGCTTCTATTGATGAATTTGGAGGCTTGGAAATGAAAGTTCTCGTTCTCAACGCTGGCTCAAGCAGTCAAAAAAGCTGTCTCTATGATCTCACTGAACCTTTATCGATCGATGCCCCATCCCCTTTGTGGGAAGCTCAAATCGATTGGACTGCACAAGCTGGAAAAGCAGTCCTGAGAATCAAAGCGAACGGGAAGAAGATTGAACAAACGATCGAGTCAAACGATCGAGCAATTGATACTCAACAAATGCTAAAAACACTGTCTGAAGGTGAGACGAAAGTGATTCAGCATAAGAGCGAAATCGAGGTTGTTGGGCATCGCATTGTTCATGGAGGGCAACAGTATCGTCAAAGTGTGCGGATTGATCAATCGGTGAAAGATGCGATCGCAGATTTAGCTCGATTTGCACCTTTGCACAACCCAGCCAACTTACAAGGCATTGAAGCCATTGAACAAAGCTTGGGAGATGTTCCACAAGTTGCAGTGTTCGATACTGCGTTTCATTCGACATTACCTGCTGCTGCAAGTCTCTATCCAATTCCGTATGAATGGTATGAGAAAGGAGTGCAGCGATATGGCTTTCATGGCATTAGTCATCAGTACTGTGCGAATCGGGCGGCGCAGCTACTAAAACGGGATTTGAACAACTTAAAGTTAGTCACTTGTCATTTAGGAAATGGGTGTTCATTAGCTGCAATTCAGAATGGTCAAAGCATTGATACAACAATGGGATTCACACCGCTCGAAGGCTTGATGATGGGAAGTCGATCGGGGTCAATTGATCCAGGCGTTGTTCTGTATTTGATGAGAGAAGGAAACTGTTCGATCGATGAACTTGAAAAACTGCTCAACAAACAATCAGGCTTACTTGGAGTTTCAGGAGTTTCAAGCGATTTGCGCCAAGTGATCAATTCAGATACAGAACAAGCGAAATTAGCAATTGATACTTACATTCATCGGCTTCGATCGTATATTGGCGCAATGATTGCGAGCTTACAGGGAGTTGATGCGATCGTGTTTACGGCTGGAGTCGGGGAGAATTCCGCAATGATACGATCGCGGACTTGTGAAGCGTTTCATTGGTTGGGATTAAAAATTGATCACGCTAAAAATCAAGCTTCACCCGTCGATCAAGATATTGCTACCACCGCATCAAAAGTTCGAGTTCTAGTGATTCACACCGAAGAAGATTGGGCGATCGCACAAGACTGCTGGAAGATTATTCGATCGAACCTGTAAAAAATCCCGCCTTCAATCAAGAAGGTGGGATTGCAATTGAAGTGTCAACTCAAACTAAACAGGCTGCTTTTCACGCGCTAAGAACTTCTCCAGTTCCGTCAGCGCATCTGCATCCATTTTGGTTTGCATCGGACAGAATTTAGGTCCGCACATCGAGCAGAACTCAGCCGTCTTATAGATATCAGCGGGTAGTGTTTCGTCATGGTACTCTTTCGCACGTTCTGGATCAAGCGAAAGTTCAAATTGCTTATTCCAGTCGAAGTTATACCGCGCTTTCGACAGTTCATCATCTCGATCGCGTGCCCCTTGCCGATGACGAGCAATATCCGCCGCGTGTGCTGCAATCTTGTAAGCAATCAATCCATTGCGAACATCTTCCGCATTTGGTAAGCCTAAATGTTCCTTCGGAGTCACATAACAGAGCATTGCAGTGCCGTACCAACCTGCCATTGCAGCCCCGATCGCGGAAGTAATGTGATCATAGCCAGGTGCAATGTCAGTCACTAGTGGGCCTAACACATAGAAAGGCGCTTCAGAACACTCTTCCATCTGTTTACGGACATTGAATTCGATCTGATCCATTGGGACGTGACCCGGGCCTTCGACCATGACTTGAACATTGTGTTCCCAAGCTCGGCGCGTCAGTTGTCCAAGTGTTTTCAGTTCCGAGAGTTGAGCTTCATCAGAGGCATCATGAGTACAACCCGGACGCAGAGAATCGCCTAAGCTAAAGGACACATCGTATTTTTTGAAGATCTCAATAATGTCGTTAAAGTGCGTATAGAGTGGATTTTGCTTGTGATGATGCAACATCCAGCGAGCAATAATACCGCCACCACGCGAAACAATTCCAGTGATCCGCGATCGAACCAGCGGCAAGTATTCGATCAACAATCCAGCATGAATCGTCATGTAATCGACTCCTTGCTGGGCGTGTTTTTCAATCACATGCAGGAAATCATCAGGAGTTAAGTTTTCCAAGTTGCCGTGAACACTTTCGAGAACTTGGTAAATTGGAACGGTTCCGATCGGCACTGGAGAAGCGTTGATAATGGCTGTGCGAATCTCATCCAAATTGCCGCCACCTGTGGACAAATCCATCACAGTATCAGCGCCATACTTCACTGCTAATTGCAGTTTAGCAATCTCTTCATTCATATCGGAAGAATTGGGGGAAGCCCCAATATTCGCGTTTACCTTACACTTTGAGGCAATCCCGATCGCCATCGGTTCTAGATTCGGGTGATTGATGTTTGCTGGAATGATCATGCGACCCCGCGCAACTTCATCGCGAATCAACTCAACCGGGAGATTTTCCCGCTGGGCAACATAGTGCATTTCCTCAGTAACTACGCCATTTCGGGCATAGTGCATCTGAGAAACGTTGTCCTGCCCTCGACGTTTGGCAATCCAATCTGTCCGCATAGTTTTTCCTCTGATAAGTAGCTTCCCTTCGCTGGCATTACCCAGTCTCAGGTTCTAAGGGTTTGTTCTCAGCCCCGATGGGCACCCCTAGCTTAATTGCCTATGGTATCAGGTTAAAGACAAGAATATTCAATTTGTACAGTTCGTTTCTCACGTAAAAAGATTGATGTCGAAATGCGATCGCACCTTTACCTAAAATTAGCTACGCTCTAAACAACCTCTTTGCGAAGAACTGTACCATTAAGATTGATTGTATATTTGATCGATCGTTGATAGTTCGTGACTGTTACTTTCCAGCCATTTACTCGCTTAATCGGTTGGCAAGGTGTATTCGGTGGAGCAGTCGGACTACGGAAACAATCAAAAGTTTTCTCAACTGAACTAATGTTCAGATTCGCGATCGATTGTTCCAAATCCGTTTGAGCGATTCTGAACATGCGAGATGCGATCGTAGTC
>JADEXW010000430.1 GCA_015206935.1 Pseudanabaenaceae cyanobacterium LEGE 13415
TTCGCAGCGTATTTTGATCGCCCGTTCCGTCATAAACGATCGCATCATAGCGATTACTTTGATTGAATTCTCGCAGCGCATTCAACGCCAGCAACTGATCCAATCCTGGAAAAATTCCCAATTCCTGACCGAACACATTCTTGAAAAACGGCGTTCGGAGATATTGCGCCTCCAGCTTTTTCACCTCTTCCCAACTGCGTTCTAATAAAGTCGCAGTCTGAAGCTGAACCGCGCTTAAATTCGGTGAAATCTCTTGTGGGTCAGCCCCAACCGAAGTTCCCAACGCCAATTCAAACGCTGGACTCGAGTCCTGTCCAACCAGCAACACGCGCTGACCCTGGTTCGCCAACTTTTTCGCGGCTGCGATCGCGACTGTCGTTCGTCCAGTGCCGCCCTTACCCAAAAACGTCAATATAAAAGCCATATCCAATATCCGATCACTGAGGGAGCCAGAACCCGAAAAAATCAAGTCCTCACTCCCCTATGGTATCGATCGATTAGTCGTACTGTTCGAGTTCGTCCTCAAAAAACCAAGTGGAATACTGATCATCAAACTGAACTAGCATCCCAATGCCTTTTCCATCCACGACCTTAAATTGGCGAATCACACCAATTGCACCGAGCTTTTTCACGACTTCTTGAGAGACACGATCGCGCAACCGACGAACGCGAACTTTTTGACCGATTTCCATTGCCATTTCTGCTACTTGACCATCCTGAAGTGTACCAGAATGTTGCGGCATATTAAGCTCACATCAAGCGAGAAGCAACCGATTGTGGGGTGATCCCCCTCACAAGTCAACTCCCAATTGAACTGTCAAGTGTAAGAACACGATGAATTTGAAACACTGACTATAGCAGTATTGTTAGGACTTCTGAACGCAAAGTGGGGAACGTTAGGGCAAGCTACAAGAGTAACGACGGAAGTGCAGAATTTTGAAGCTTCCTTGATCACTGCCTAAATTAGCCCTGAAATGATCAGTCTGAGGCATCACCATGTCGGTTAACGTGAAAACATTCTTGAAATCTCCTTTACGAGTTGGGGCATGTCTCACCGCAACCGTAACGATCGTTGGAACCGTATATGCGCTCTCTCATCCTCGATCGATGGTGAAACGTGCGGAGACCGCGCAACTGATTCAGGCGAATCGCTGTACCACCATTGTTTATGATGACGAACCGCCGCTGAATGTGCGAGAAGCTCCGAATGATCGATCGGGTACGATCGTGGGAGCGCTGAATAATAATGAAGTTCTGACTGTTGTTGAAAAGCAGGATGGATGGTTGAGAATTACGGCTCCGACAGTTGGCTGGGTGTACGAAAATCGGACGCTGAGAACTTGTGAAGGTGATCCACCTGCTGCTACGTTGACTCGAAAACAGGTGAATGATCCTGTCTTGGCAACGCTTCCAAATGAGCGAGGGACTCAGCTTTATCGTCAGGCGCTTTCTCAGTTTCAGAGTGGTAACTTACCGGGTGCGATCGCGTTACTTCGATCGATTTCAGGAGATAGTGCCGCGTATCGACCTGCTCAAATTGCGTTGAAAACGATGCCAAAAACTTGGAATCAGGCAGAAGTAAAATACAATCATGCGCTGAATGCCCAAGAGCAGAAGCGGTGGGATGAAATTATGCTCATTGCGACAGATTATCCGGATATTCGGTACTGGCGGGAGAAATTAGCGCCGATCGTTAAGCAAGCGACTCGAATGCACCATCTTTCGACCAAGGCAATGCAGTAGAGCATCTAGCATGAATGACAACAGAATGTGCCAGTCGTTTCGAGAGCGGCTGGCATTGTTGTTTTGAAACCTCGTTGCTTTGAAATCTCAACTTAACGTGACGTGAATTCAATGAATTCTTTCGCTTCGTTGTTCGCTCGCCCCGGAATAGAATTCGGGGCTAATCGTGCGAAGTCCTCCAGGACTACACACCTCATACCAAATTGATCTTTGAGTGCTACAGATCCTTCGCCCCCTAAATCCCCCAATTCTGGGGGACTTTGACTCTTGCTCCCCCAAACTTGGGGGCTGGGGGGCTTCCCAAATCTGTAGCACTCAAAAATCAATTTGGTATCAGCTTCCTCTTCAGCCCCCTTCAGTGGGCTTCGCACCGTTAGCCCGGAATTCTATTCACGGGCGGGATTGCATCGAAGTGGCAAGACTCATCGAAGTCACATTAATGTCTAATTTGCTATCTCGCACCACTCCGTAAATTTAAATAATAAAAACCGACAGTCTTCCTGAGAAATCTGTCGGCCAGTCGTGTGTTCCCTGTTGATGACTCGGCTAAAGTTGAGTCTTCTACAGTATGTCTGTGGTTAATGATACCTTGAGTGATCGAGATCACACAAGTCTGTGATTCTGATCACAGCAGCCCTAATTTCCACTCATAGCGGCATCAAAGCGGCGATTAATTTCTTCCCAATTCAACACATTCCACCAAGCATTGAGATATTCCGGACGACGGTTCTGATATTTCAGGTAGTAGGCGTGTTCCCAGACATCGTTCCCCATAATTGGCGTATGTCCCTCTGTCATGGGATTATCTTGGTTCGGAGTGGAAACGACCTTGAGATCACCTTGGCTAGAGCGAACTAACCAAACCCAACCGCTACCGAAGCGCTTTGTGCCTGCGTCGTTAAATTGCTGCTTGAAAGCATCAAAGCTACCAAAGGAATTATTAATTGCCTCAGCGATCGCACCATTCGGTTCGCCGCCGCCATTCGATCCCATAATTTCCCAAAACATGGTGTGATTCACGTGACCGCCTGCATTATTCCGAACTGCCATCCGAACGTCTTCAGGCACTTGGTCGAGGTTGGTGACGAGTTCTTCAACCGACTTGCTTTGCAGATCGCTGTATTTCTCGATCGCAGCATTCAGATTGTTCACGTAAGCCGCATGGTGCTTGTCGTGGTGAAGCTGCATCGTAGTCGCATCAATGTACGGCTCTAGAGCGTCATATCCATAAGGCAGCGGTTTCAATTCAAAAGCCATGAGATAAATCTCCAAAATGAACGGGTTGTGAAAAACTTGTTTGCTGTTGTGTCGTTTCAGCTTTGATTCCTTAAATCATAGTCATTCTGACTATGAGTTGCATTAGTGTTAACCGTACAAAAACCGGATTGAATGGTTTAGTGGAGGTGTGCTAATGCTTTTTCAATACTGGAAAAATCTAGAAAATTCTTTCTCTGCACAAAGGCGCAAATTATTAATATTCGTTCTCATTAAAAGAAAGCCAATAAAAAAGGGGCTTTCCGCCCCCAGTAATCGCTTTAATTCCGTTCCACGCACCTGACAAAAATCTCTACCCCCATGCCGAGTGCAGTTTCGTCAAAATCAAACTTGGGATGATGATGTGGAAAATCTAAGCCAATTTGCGAGTTTGCAGAACCGAGGAAGAAGTAACAGCCCGGAACTTCCTGCAAAAAGAAAGACATATCTTCACCGCCCATTGTTTGACAATTTGGGACAACGCCCAGCGGAGATTCGACGACTGTTTCTGCTACCGATCGAACTAAATCTGCGATCGCGCCATCATTAATCACAGGCGGATACAACGACTGATAGTTCAACTCATACATCGCTCCATGTGCCTGACAAATGCCCCCTACAATCTGCTCAATTCGTTGTTTGAAGTATCCTGCATAATTCGGATTGAAATAGCGGACAGTCCCTTTGAGTTGTGCTGAGGCGGCGATCACATTACAAGCGTTCCCAGCGTGGAATGCACCCACTGTTACCACCGCAGATTCGATCGGATCAACATTACGAGCCACGATCGTTTGAAGTGCATTCACGATTTGAGAACCGACGACAATTGAATCGATCGTCTGTTGTGGGATCGCGCCATGTCCACCTTTACCAAGAATCACTAACTCAAAGGTTTCCACTGCCGCCATGAGCGCCCCAGTCCGAACGCCAACTGTTCCAAGCGGCAAGTTATTCCACAAATGCAACCCAATAATTGCATCGACATCAGGATTCTTTAAAACACCTGCCTCGATCATCGGTTTTGCACCTCCAGGACCTTCTTCCGCAGGCTGAAAAATGAATTTCACCGTTCCAGCAAAATCGCGATGTTGAGACAAATAATAGGCAGTTCCAAGCGCGATCGTAATATGTCCATCGTGTCCGCAAGCGTGCATCCGTCCATCATGCTGCGACTTATACGGCACATCATTTTGCTCTTGAATCGGCAGCGCGTCCATATCGGCTCGAATTGCCAAAACGCGACCCGGACGATTTCCCTCGATCGTGGCAACAATTCCCGTTTGTGCAATTCCTGTTTCATGTGGAATCTGCCACTGTCGAAGTTTTTCCGTAATAAATTCAGCCGTTAACTCTTCACGAAAACCGAGTTCAGGACGTTGATGCAACTGTCTGCGCCAAGTGACTAACTGAGCTTGCAGCGATCGGATCTCCAATCGAATCTGCGATAAATCAACCGCTGGTGAACTAAGAAATGTTGAAACCATAGTGAGTAGAACCTTTGCAATGCGTCAATCTATTGTGTGATCCCAAAGATTTGCTTTCCATTACATCTTGTGAGATCTCCACTATCGCAAATTTGGCAATGAACGCGAAAATGGTGACAGCAATCAGAACCTTTTCAAACCCATTATTTTCACACTTCAAGTTGACAAAATTTTTTATTAGATCACTCTTACAAACAAGATTAATAAATTAAATGGGCATTCTTTTTTACGTCGAAACAAGTGCGATCGCAAATGCCCTGATCGCCGCTCTGAGCCTATAACTTACGGCGATTCTTACATCATTCTTGGAACAGAGCGCAGTAGCAATTTCGCTGATTTAAGCTACGTAATTTGACTGATGTTGCTATTTACAACCATTTACGAACGCGATTTGCTTTGCCAAGATCTCCACATGGGAAAAGCAGGAAAGGCACTACGGCAAGTACTCTCGACCTATGGG
>JADEXW010000431.1 GCA_015206935.1 Pseudanabaenaceae cyanobacterium LEGE 13415
CCATCTGCCATCTTGCCAAGCACTGCCGCATCTGCGGTTCCTGCCAATGGCGGTGTGTCAAACAAAATGTAATCGTAATCCTTCGACACCGTTTCTAAGAAGATGGTCATCGCTTCCGAATCAAGGATCGATAATGGGTTCGGCGGCATGACTCCTGCGGTAAGCACCGAGAGATTGCTGGTAATCGGTTTCACGGCTTGACGCAGTTCGCTTTGATCCACGACGACGTTACTTAAACCAACCGAATTCACCAATCCCCAGAGGTGATGCTGCGAGGGATTCCGCATGTCTGCATCAACCAGCAATACTTTCCGACCGGATTGAGCCATTGTTGCTGCTAGGTTTGCGGCAACTTCAGATTTGCCTTCTCGTGGAACGGCGCTACTGATGACGATCGTTTTAACCTTCTTATCGAGGCTCATGAATTTCAGATTGGCTTGGAGCATCTGATAAGCTTCATGAATCATCGATCGGGGTGAAGTCATTGCAATCACCCGTGGCGAAATGTCATCCGCACCTGGGGAAAGAATGGTTGGTGTGTCGCTGGTTTCAAAACGGGGCACTAAGCCCAACAAGGTGTAGCCGTATTGTGCCTCGGCATCTTTGACGGTCTTGAGTGATTTATCGATCGAATCAACCAAGAACGCCGCTGCAATTCCAAGCAGCAATCCGACCATCGCGCCTGATGCTAAAAGGATCAACCGCATCCGACCTGCTGGACGAGTTGGAACCATTGCACTCTGAAGAACTCGTGCGTTTCCAACCTGCTGATTCTTCGCGACCTCAATTTCCTGTTTGCGAGCATTGAGGTTTTGATAAGCAGTGAGCGCAATTTCTTGGCGACGTTGCAGTTCAGCCTCTTGCTGAATCAGGGCGGGGGTTTGAGCTGCTCGACTGCGATAGTTCGCCAACAGTCCACCAAGCGTCGAAATCCGACCTTCAAGACCAACCCGCTGTGCTTGTAAGGTAGACAGCGTTCCAGCTAAAGTCCGCTTGATGTCACCCACTTGCAGTTTTCCAGGAGACACAGATACATTTGCTCCGACTGATTCGCTAACTCGCGCTTGCAGTAAAGCATTGAGATCGTCTCGCTGCTGCTTCAGGGTTTGGATCTGCGGAGTCGTATCTTTGAACCGAGCTTGCTCAGTGACAAGACGCGATTCCACGGCTTGCAGTTGAGCAAGAACATCTTGCACACCAGCCGATTGGCTCAAGGATGCAAGATCGATCGCTTGACCGAGTTCCAGTCCTAACTGATCGGCAACCGATCTTTCCTGACGAGCCACATCTGCTAATTGTGCGCGAGCTTGGCTCAATTGATCCTGTAGGACTGCGGCTGAGTTGATGTTTGCTGCCGATTCACGCTCCAAATCCACGATGCCATTCCGCGCCCGGAAGTCGCGCAAGGCTTGAGAAGCTCGGTTCAGTTCTTCTTCTGCACCTGGAATTTGGCTATCGATAAAGCGTCCTGCTTTATTCGCTTCTTCCTGGTTGGTCTTCAGGTTGTTGTCGATATATGCCTTGACGATTTGGTTGATGACATTCGCTGCCATTTCTGGATCATCGTCAGCAAATTTGAGTTCAAGAATATCAGTCGTGGGAACTGCTTCGACTTTGACCTGACGGCTCAACTCTTCGGGTTCCATCGGTCGCCCTTGGGCATTCTTCAGTTGCAGTGTATCGATCACGCGCTGCAAAATTGGATAGGAAGTGACGACAGCGGCTTGCGTATCGAGCGGGTTGCCTTCCCGTCTCAGGGCTTCGAGGGTTCCAACTCGCTCTCCAACTCCCGTTAGTGATGTTGTACGGTTGGATTGAACGAGAACTCGTCCAGTGGCTTCATAGCTGGGACGTTGTAGGGAGGTGGCGAGTCCAGCAAGTCCAACGGTGGCGGCAAAGACACCCGCAGCAACGAGCCAGCGACGTTTCAGGACGAGCCAATAGCTTTGAAGATCGAAGTCTTCAGAGTAGCGTTTTGTCTCAATGTTCATGCTTGTCATAAAGAGGAATCTCAGAGAATGGGTTGCTCAATACCTTGGAACATTACGAAACCGGAAGTCGAGAGCGTTTGGGTAGGTCAAGAATTAGATGCAGTCCCTGGGTGCTTTTTCTGTACAGGTTCGCTCGATGGTATCGCGATCGCATTCTGTTGTCAGTAAATCTTCCCATCACTATGCCATATCTTGTCGTTCAAAAAGTTCATATGAAGGCTCATCTAGATGAAATCTTTAAAGAAGCATCCGTATTCTTGCTAGATCGTTTTTATGAGCGATCGTGATTTTTTTTCTGGGGTTTGCGTAGGTTCCGCTGCCCAGGGATTGTGATAGGCGCGAAACCGCTGTTGCAGAATGAGCCAAAAGAAGGGCAGATCGTGGATCAGATAGCGCTTCCAGAGGCGTTTGGGTTCACAAATCATGCGGTAGAGCCACTCTAGTCCAACTTCGCTCATCCAGCGTGGCGCACGTTGCACGATTCCCGCTTCAAAGTCGATCGTCGCTCCGATCGCGAGAAAGGTTTTAACGTTCGGCAACTGGTCTTTGTATCGCGTGATCCAGAGTTCTTGCTTGGGTGCGCCGACTCCGATCGCGAGAACGGTCGCGCCAGAGCGGTTAATCATCTCAACGATCGCTTCACACTCTGCTTCATTCTTCTCGAATCCGAAAGAGGGAGAGTGAGCGGCAACGACGATTTCGCGCCCAACTTTGGCATTGATCCGGCTCCGGGCTGCATCGGCAATTCCGGGAGCAGATCCTAATAAAAAGATTTTTACACTGGGGTCGTTGCGATAGTACGTATAGAACGCTGGAAATAGGTCAGATCCAGATATTTTTTCTTGTACCGGAGTTCCTAAAAAATACGAGGCATAAACTAATAACCGACTGTCACAGACTTTGAAATCGACACCTTGATACGCCCTGTAGAACTCAGGGTCATGCTGCAACTTCATTAAGTGATCCACGTTGGGCGTGAAAACGGTTCCTCCGAGTCGGAGCTTTTCGAGTAGCTCGATCATCGTGAGGTTGTGAATTCCAATGTTAAGAAGGTGAACCTGTCTCATTACTTTGCCCGAAAATCTCTACTACGGCTCCCTCTCAATAGAGCCAAAGCCCTGATACTGGTCGATCGTCTCTACCAGACAATTTCTTGTCGTTTGCTGATCTTGCACCCAATCGTCTTTTCGTTGAGAAGCTGTGTTCGCTCTGTCTAACTTCGAGGTGGCTTAATACGTAATCTACGTGGCTTGCCGGAGATGCGTCTACCTACTTCACTGAATCTTTACGCCACCATTAAGGGATTTCAGAAGTGAAAACCGTGAAACTACGGAAAATCGTATTCGGTGATTTCAGCCAAAGGACGGTGGTTCGCTGTGAGGTGTTGACAACCTTTAAATTAACGATGGGGGAGCAAGATGACAGAGAAGGGAGTTAGTAAGAGATTAAGTTGCTTTGGAATTGAATTTTATCGCGAAACAACCAGTTCAGAAATTGGCAGTTGGTAAATTGACATTTGTTTTTATGTTTATGCTCGTAGTAAGTTTTGTGATGCTTGCAACATTTTGATCAAAATTAGGGTTGCAAGAGTGCAATAAAGCAAAGACGTTTATGATTAGAAATTCTGTTGGTTCTTGTTTTGCTTCAGCGTTTATATTGTAATTTTTAGCAGAATGAGAAGTCTTAAATTTGAAGAGCTTCTGTTAACAATGAATACCTTAAGTAATCACTCTAGCTAAGAGTAGAGCTTGCTGCTCGCTAGACGCAGAGATTTTTTCGCTTTTCGCAACTTGTTGTTTTAGTTACAGCTATAGAAAGATGATAGCTTCTATCTCAGTGTTTTCCCTCTGATATTTTTTAATATTGAAGTTCAAATAAAACTCAGAATTGCTTCTATTAGTGTGATGAGTGTGAATAAATTTACGTCATTGTTCAGTGACTTCTCTGGAAATACGATCGCACTTTTCAAAAAAGTTGATCTCTCAAAATCTTTGTTGCAAGTTTTGCAAAAAATTTGTGATAGCTTGTAGAGCGAAAAACAAGTTTTGAATCGGTAAAGATTCAGATTTAGCCTATTTGTCCCCGGTGGCAGAGTTGAAATTTTTACAAGCTGAAATCCGCAGATTTATTAAACCTATCAGTGGATACACGGAAGAATGCCTCAGACCTTGATTGCATCACCAAAAGTACGGTTTTACTTCATCGACGCTTTACGCGGACTAGGCGCGTTATGGGTAGTTTTGTTCCATGCTCATCTTGACGATCGATTAGATTCCCTAGAAGAGCTTTTACCTCCCTCGCTAGATGCGGCACTATTTGAATGGGGGAGTTTGGGCGTTGCGGTCTTCTTTGTCCTTAGTGGGTTTGTAATCGCTCATTCACTAAGGAATGCAACGATCGACTTTCCATATTTGCGCCAGTTCACATTGCGTCGATTGATTCGTTTAACGCCGCCGTATTATGTCTCGATCGTGATTACGCTAGCATTTTCATTGCTAGCGGCTTATGCGAAGAATGAACCGTTCAAGCCGATGAATCAGGCTTTTTCGCTAGAACGATTCGTTTCTCACCTATTTTATGTGCAAGAATTTGTTGGATTTGTTAACTTCAACGATGTCTATTGGACATTAAGTTTAGAAATTCAGTCTTATTTGCTTCTCTGTGTCCTAATTGGTTTTGCGCAACGGCTGCTTTATCAATATCGAATCCAATCTGCTTTCGCGATCGTATTTGTTCCCGTTGCGTTAATTGCAGCGATATTTCCAATTGCGATCGCACCGAATCTAGGACGCTCGATCGTGATTCTTCCTTTACTTTACAGTTTTTTGCTGGGTGTATTCGCTCATTGGTGCTGGCAGAAAAAATTTTCACGTAGCTGGTTCTATCTCTACAGCGGAGTTCTGTTGATTGCTGGAATGATTCATCGCGCAGGATTCACGAT
>JADEXW010000067.1 GCA_015206935.1 Pseudanabaenaceae cyanobacterium LEGE 13415
ATGTTAAATAGAGTTCCTGCGACCACAATAACCATGATTGGACGGGCTTGAGAGAGTGCAGAAACCGTTGCTCGCAACGCTGCAAAGCCAACTGCTGGAAACAATCCCCACAGCATAATATCGAGATAAGTATTCGCAAGCTGAATGGTCGTTTCGGTTTGTCCTGCGTAAATCATCCATTGATCGAGATGTCCCGTCACGATCATCATTGGAATTGTCGCAATCAGCGATAACCAAAGTCCTTGACGTGCAATCTGCTGAATTCGAGTGTGTTGCCCTGCTCCAAACGCTTGTGCAATCAATGGACTCACACCCATGACCATACTGCTGGTGGTTGCCATAATCGATACATAAATAATCGATGCCAATCCACCGCCTGCTAAGACTTCGGCTCCCATTCTGCCCATCATGATCGTGTCTGCGAATCCGGTTGCAGACTGAGCGACTTGGGCACTTGCTAGCGGAACCGCCAATTTCAAAAATTCTCTGATTTCAGTTTGAATCCGTGGATTACGGATCGAAGCCATCACCATTGTTAACCTTCCTCGATTCCCTGAGTTTCTAACCTAGCGTTTATTTGGTCTAACTTCCTTTTCCATGCGGCATAAAAAGATCGATCCAAACAATTGTCGAAAAAAAGAAATTGTCGATCGCAGAAATTGCCTTAAACTGTGGATTCAATAGCCAGAGTCATTTAGGCAAAGCTTTTCGGAATGCGATCGACATGACTCCGAGCGACTATCGGAAACATTGATCAGCAACAAATCAGTAAAGATCTCACTAAGATCGCTCTTCATCCTGATGCGGGATTGTTGCACTCACCTTATCAACAAACTCAGTTACAGCTTGCACTAATGGCTTCGGTAAATGGTTGCGGAACCATCGATAAACATAGAGCAACGTTAAACCATTGACTTTTTTCTCATTAAACAATTCGTCTTGTAGTTCATTCAAATGTTCCAGAGCGCGATTTTTCATCTCTCTTGGCGCTTCTGCAACGACTTGAGCGCGTAAATGGTTAAAGTCCTGCTGTAACGCACTGAGATCTGCTTGTTTAGCAGAGATTTCCGCGATCGAGGAAATGTAGCCCGCATCCTGACTCACACTCGTAATCGGAATCACTTTTAGCTGATCTGCATACCGCTTTTCACGCTGAATCTGATCGAACAATCGCTTCACCTGAGCATTATCAGGCTCCATCAAATATGCTGCTTCTAATTGTGCGATCGCATCATCATTTTCACCTAAGCTATGTAGCTCTTCTGCATAGTTATACAAGGCTTCAACATAGTTATCTCTCACGCGCACTGCATCCACTAAGTAAGCTCGTTTATAGTGTTTCAGCGCTTGGGGAAACTGTCGCATCTCCGCTAAACTATCGGCTAGCTCGAACAATGCTTCAAAGTGATTCGGATTTAATCGAAGTGCTTCATTCAGTAAGCTAACAATTTTAGGTGTTGTGGCTCGAAGTCTAGCAACTCTAGCTGTTTCATACAAAGTTTGTGCTTTGAGATCGAGATCTTCTAGTTCTCTCAGTTCGCGGCGGATAGGATGGCGTTGGACTAACCAGCGGCGAACTAGTTCGATCGACACTCGATAAGTTGAAACACTGGGCGGAATCGAATCACGCCGCTCTCTCGGACGGATTCCAGAACGGATTCCCGTTGTCCTGAGAAATCGCCAATCGACAAGATTGTTTAATCCTTTGCGAATGGATTCGGTTAGCTCAACTCCACATTCGCGCAAGAGTTCTAAAGGTTCAATTTCACTAAACTCTAAGCTAGCAATTTCGGGATACTCAATTTGACGAGCGCGAGGTACTTCAGCAGCAGCCGAAAATACGACTCTTTCCGGCACTGGAATACCTTCCCAGAACCATCCTAAGCCGCCTTCACCGAGTTCGATCGCACGTTCTACATTTGCTCTCACATCCGATCGCGTAATTCTCCAGCGATTTTCATTCCGCGCATGAGTGAACAATGCAAAACAGATGACTTGCGTGAAGTAAGGATGACCTGCGGAGAGTTCGAGAATCGCATCGATCGCATCGAAGTCATACTCCAATAATCCTTTTGCAGGAACCGTGATCAATTGTTCTGCACTTCGTCGATCGAGCAATCCCACTTCCTGATGCGGTGACTCTCGGAACAAGCTCAACATCACAGGCAAGTCATCTAACTGTCTTCCTACAACCGGAATCAGATAGAGGTTCGGAGATTCGTACACTCCTGCTTGCAAGTACTTGAACAAATGATCCCCAGCATCATCAACTTCCTGATTGTGCAATGAATCAAATTCGTCCAATAACAGCACAATATTTTCAACGGCTAATTCTCGCCGCAAATCAGGAATGAACTTTCTCAAGAACAATCGGGGATCACGTTGAAAATCTGCGATCGACAATAACTCAATCCGATCCTTGAGCCAGTCATATTGTTGCAACGTATCGCGTGCTAATTCATACAGCACTTCACCCAGAGATTTTCGACTATCTCCTTCCAGCGACAAGGGCACAAATGCAAAATTTTTCAGGTCAATCGATCGAGGAATTTGCGCCAAGACCGAGGACTTTCCGATGCGGCGCTGTCCATGCAGTAGAATTACCTGCGAACCCTGAAGGAGATTATCGGTAATGAACTCAAATAAGCGATCGCGTCCGAAGAAGCGTTCCGGCTCCGTAATCGGGCGACCAATGATATAGGGATTTCTTCGTTGCTCGATCGAGTAACTCATAAAAGCTAGGTGCTTAACCGCTCTAATTAAGCGAATCCAGTGGAGAGGGCAGAAGCTAGTTTGCCCAACCAAGCGAGAATCGTTGGCACTTCTTCTTTGTTCTGCCACAGCCAGCGAATCGCGTTTGTTACCGTTTCCGCTTGCCGACGGCTCATCAGATTCAGGAAAGTGCGTTGTCTGGCTTGAAGGCTTTCCTCGTCACTGTTTTCGATCTCCTTAATAACCCACCATTCCATCAATGAGGATGCAAAGCGATAGTGCTTTTTACCCTCGCGTAATTGGCAGACGACGACCCCACGTTCTTCAAGATCCCTTAATTCTCGCTCTTTTTGACTGAAAATAACATCCGTATCGCCGAGGTCATAACGTTTCTTCAGTAACCGTCCTTTCAGATGCGTGAGTGCTAAAAGCATCATTAAGGTTTGTTCAGTTTCGTTTGAAAATGTCCAGTTGTCCTCGAAATAATGCTCGGTGGCTCTGCGGAAGTCGGTCGCGAACTCTTCGGGATCAGGAAGTCGATTGGCGCGAAATTCTCGAAATAAAAGATAGCCTGCAACTTGTAATAAGGCAGGACTTCCCCCCGCAATATCTCGGATTCCTTCTCGAAGTGCAGGAGTCAGCGGCAATCCCCCTAAAAGCGCGGCGGCATCGGTTTCACTAAAGGGTTTTAGTGGCTGAAATAGGTAGTGATTGTACCAAGGGGATTCGCCGGGTTTGAGTTTGATCCCCGCTTCATTCAGGCGACGAAGGGAAGTAACGACGGTCGCCAAATGTTGGCTCTCTTGCGAGTGAGAGGCGAGATTGCGGCAATCACTGAGAAAATCAGCGGCATCTTCTTCCGTATAATTCGCATTCACCTGAAGCGCGACATCATAATCATCGATGAGCAGAAGTAGGAATTTCTCCTTTTTGCCCAAGAGTCGGAGAATCGATCGCAGCGCATCTTTACTTGCGGTTAATCGATCGAGATGTTTTTCGACTTCTTGCTGGATCTCCGCTTCATCAGTGAGCGCATCTCTTAGCACCGAAAAGACTTCGTGCCAAAAATTCTCAGCATTAAACGGGGTGACTCCAAGACAACTCAACAGAACGATCACGGATTTAGCAGGATCGTGTCCTCGAAACATCCAGGTTCGCGGAGCCGCGATCATTTGAAGAAACGAGGTTTTCCCAATTCCAGCGCCGCCCCATATCGCTAAGTGTCCCCGACTGAGAATCTGATCGAATGCGGTTTCGATCTCGTTCGTTCGCCCAATAAAGAGTAACGGCGAAACGGGTTTTCCGGGGACATAGGGATTTCTCAAAAACGGGGATTCAGGCATGGCAAAACACGGAGGCACGATCGTACAATTTCGATCGTAGCTAGAATTTTCCAATTCGTTCAGGCTTTTCCAACTTCGACCAGTGCTTTATCAATCGCTGGAATTCCTGCTAAATCCAAAATCTCAGGAATCAGATCTTCGCGCTTGACTGCCATCATATGAACGCCTTGGCAGAGTTCTTTCGCGAGTTTCACTTGTTCAGCCGCAATCAGCGTTCCTTCTCTCAGGGGATCATCTGCGGTTTCTAATCGATCGATAATATGCTCCGGAATATTCACCCCCGGAACCGCCCGATTAATAAATCGCGCATTTTTCGCAGACTTGAGCAAAAAGATCCCCGCCAACACAGGCTTACCGTGATCCACCGCGATTTGCGTCATAAACTTATCAAGCCGCTCAAAATCCGTAATCAACTGACTTTGAAAAAATTGCGCTCCCGCTGCGACTTTCCGCTCAAATCGCTTCTGTAATCCCGACCAACTGCCACACTGCGGATCGACCGCTGCCCCGACAAATAGATCCGTTTCGCCGTCGGTTAGCGCTTTATCGTTCCAATCACTCCCGCCGTTCAACTTCCCAATCATTTGCAACAAGCGAACCGATTCCAGTTCAAAGACTGCCTTTGCTTCAGGATGATCGCCTGCCTTGACCGGATCGCCTGTAAGTGCGAGAACATTCCGAACTCCCAACGCATGAGCGCCGAGAAGATCCGCCTGTAACCCGATCGCATTTCGATCGCGACACGCGACCTGATAAATCGGCTCAATGCCTTGTTGCAACAACAACGCCGCTGAAACCAGTGAAGA
Source organism: Pseudanabaenaceae cyanobacterium LEGE 13415 (assembly GCA_015206935.1). GTDB lineage: Bacteria > Cyanobacteriota > Cyanobacteriia > Leptolyngbyales > Leptolyngbyaceae > Leptolyngbya. The sequence goes on from JADEXW010000067.1 coordinate 4,862, forward strand.
CATCCGCATCACCGCCCGACTACCATCGGTGATATTCACCCCGTGAACTCGTCCTTTGAGCAAGTGCGCCATCTGCAACATATGAGTTGGATCAGTGCCTTTCGGGGGCGCGACTTCTGCGGTGACAAGAAACTCTCCTCTTCTAGCAGCAGTTCGCAGCGCAGAAAGGGGGGTATGACCAAGGGGATTCGAGAATTGCGGATAAGTCATGGGCGATGATGAAGACTTCTGGATTCTAGGGTATCGGGAATGTGAAGAAGATTGAAGTCACTTGCCGAAACCTTTACAGAAAAAGCAGTGATTTCGCGCTTTGCAAGAAGAAATTCGAGATTCTACGTCGGTAAGGTATAACCCATCGCTTTCTTCGCTTTAGTGAGAGTGCGATTTGCCACTTCGGAGGCTTTTTCGCGTCCCGATCGCAGTACCGATTCTAAATAGTCTTGGTCGGCGCGAATCTCGTGATATTTATCCTGAATCGGTTTCAGAGCTGCGATCGTGGTTTCTGCCAATAACGGTTTGAACTGTCCCCAGCCCATATCCTGACATTCGGCAGCGACTTCATCTTTTGTTTTACCTGACAAAATCATATAAAGCGTCAGTAGATTGGTACATTCTGGACGTTCAGGATCGCCAAAGGTCAAGCCCCGAATCGGATCGGTCTTACAGCGCTTGATTTTGTTCTGAATCACATCGGGCGGATCGAGCAAATTGATCCGGCTCAGTTCGGATGGATCAGATTTCGACATTTTTTTCGTTCCGTCGGTCAAACTCATCACTCGTGCGCCATCGGGAGGAATCAGCGCATCAGGACGTTTGAGGATCGGAGCATCGGGAGTCGTGAACTTGAAATTAAATCGATCGACTAAATCCCGCGTCAGTTCCAAGTGTTGCCGCTGATCTTCACCGACCGGAACTTTATCTGGCTCATATAGCAAAATATCTGCTGCCATCAAAACCGGATACGTCAGCAATCCAGTGCCCACATCCTGACCTTGTTTGACTCGTTTTTCCTTGAACTGAATCATGTCTTCGAGCCAGTTCAGCGGTGTGATGCAGTTGAGCAACCAGGTGAATTCGGTGTGTGCTGGAACGTGAGACTGTACAAAAATCGTCGTGTGTTCCAAATCAAGACCACAAGCGAGATAGAGCGCAGCGACTTCATACGTATTTTCAGCTAATGTATTGCGATCGTGCGGTACGGTAATCGCGTGAAGGTCAGCTAGAAAGAAATAGTTTTCGTACTGGCTCTGTCCATCAACCCAGTTACGAATGGCTCCTAAATAGTTACCGAGATGAAGGTTTCCGGTGGTTTGAACGCCAGAAAGGACTCGCTGCTTAGTCATACCGTTTTGTGAATCGCCTGTGATCTTCTCTTTTGCCCATCATAGATGAGGAGGCGACTATCTCGCGCGACCGATTTGCTTAAAGAAGTTCTGCACAAGGGTACGAAATCCAGGAAGTAGCGGCGAGGTGATTTCGTCTTGAGCTTTGTAGGTCGCAATTCGCTTGAGAGTCACATTTTCGCGGCGATAGACTTCGACTTGCTGAAGTTCGCGGCTGACGATCCAATATTCTTCAACGCCTTGTGAGGAATAGAGTTTCAGTTTGGCTTCTCGATCGCGTCTTTCATTGGTTGTTCCGGGTGATAAGACTTCGATGATGAGTTCGGGTGCAGCGGTGAAATGTCCAGCTTCGTCAATGATTTGATCTAAGCGATCGACACTCACCCAGACAACATCTGAAATAACGCTATCAGCTTCGCTAAAAATTACGCCAGGAGTTGGAAACACTTCGCCTAATTCAGTTTCATCTGACCAATCTTGTAATTCGTTGCAGATGTTCCGAATGACAGATTGATGTCGAATGTGGGGCGCTCTGGTCACAAATAATTCTCCGTCGATAATTTCATAGCGCTTCCATTCATCGTTAGATAGAAGTTCGAGATCGGCTGTTGTCCAGCGGATTCGCTCAGGTAGCGTTTGACTCATGAGAATTTCCCGCAGCTTTTATTCTCCTATTTTATTCAATGAAGCCAATCACACGCACTTTGGGATTCGGGAGATGGGCGTATTGTTTTGATTTCTCTTCAATCTCGTGGAGTTGACCGATCGCAAGTCCGCAAGGTCTACCGTATTTGGCTTCAACTCGATCGCTGGCAATTTTCAAAGCGGTTCTCGATCGCTCTACAAAGTCATGTAATTCATAATCAGTATTCGGGTTGAAGTACTCTTTTACAATCAGTGAAGGCGAATAGCATGAGTCTTGTGTGCCATCTGACCAGCGGATTTGGAAACGAATTTCAGGCATAGAGCAAGGTTTGATAATGGTGAATATGTTGTTGAGCGGAAGTTTCCCAACGGTATTGGGTGAGAATCGATCGACTCTGCTGACGGAGCGAATCGGCAGACTGAAACACGGAACACATGGCTTGAGCAATCTCATTGACTGAGTTTGGATCAACGAATGAAGCTTGTTGCTCATTCAAAAACTCAGTAAAGGGTGCTTGATTAGAAGTAATCACAGGCAATCCGCTTGCGATCGCTTCCAGAATCACTAAGCCCCAGCCTTCTTTGATTGATGGGAACACAAACGCATCTGCACTTCGATACAGGGCTGGAAGTTCGGCATCAGGAAGAATTCCAGGCAAAATTAGCGCATCTTCTAAGTTTAGAGCTTTTGCGATCGCAAAAAATTCTTCTCGATACGATTGATAATCAAACAAGGTCGCGCCCCCTGCAATGATCAATCGCGCATTCGGAAATCGATCGCGAACTTGATGGAATGCTTGCAAGAGTCGAATTGAATTCTTACGAGGTTCGATGCCGCCGATCGTGAGGTAAAGCGGTGAACCCTCGAATTTGAGCGATGAGCCATCCGGTGAGAATCGATTCAAATTCACACCGTTGATCACTCGTGGAGCAGTGATTTGATAGTGCTGTTGTAGTTCGGATTGAACTTGATTGCTCACACAAAGACAGAGAGAAGCTTCACGAATCGATCGATCTTGGCATTGTTGAAGATAAACACTGCTGTAATCTTCAATATGATGAACGGTTCGGACAAAGTGCGGAATTTTTCCTTGCTTTAGTAATGTTAGTAACGCATTGGCGGCAATACAGTCTTGTGCGTGGTAACAGTCAAAAAAATCGTAAATCTTTAGATAGTTAACAAATTCGTGTATGCGTTGACGGATCAATGGGTCAACCTCCTTAGATGCAGTTTTTGCAGGAACTAACTCGACTTGACAGGACAATGAATAATCAAATCCTTTTCCATCTTTATCAAGTGCAAATACAGTGACAGAGTGTCCTAACTGATGAAGAGCTTCCGCAAGTTCTAAGGTGTGAATCACGCTACCTCGTGGCTTCGTCGAGTAGGTGAACAGCGCAATTTTCATTTTGAGAAGCCTGTGAGTTTCTGCTCAGATAAATCCCAAAACTCGATCGATGTTCCTTTCGATCGCACTTCCAATTTCGATCCTGCTTCAATGGTTCCAATATTCTCACAGACTAAATCCTGCTGCCGAAACTGCGCCTGAACTATCTCAGCATTGTCCGGATGTACACTTAGTAAAAACCCGTAACTAGGAAAGCTAACCAGCCATCGATCGAGCGTCAAACTATCGGGACAAGGAACACGATCGAGATTCAATATCGCTCCACAATTCGAGGCTTCTAACAGCATTAACAATGTTCCAATAATGCCTCCATTGCTAATATCTTTTCCTGCATTGCACAATCCCGCCGCTGCTAAAGCTGGCAAAATCGATAAGTTCGATCGTAACTGAACTGGATCAGCTTTCGTCGCAGCATCCCAGAACGGATACTTCGGATGTGGCTCTCCCCGGAAATCGACTGCAATGAACAATAAATCTCCAGGTTGAGCATCAAAGCTAGTAATTAAATGTTCTGCTCTTCCTAAAATCGCTACTGAAAGCGCTGTATAGGAGCTATGACAATTCGTATGACCTCCGACGATCGGAACATTGTATGCAGTTGATGCAGCGTTCATTCCCTCCCATAGTAAATCGACTTCCTGATCAGACTTGCTCCAGAGCGTATCGACAACCGCGATCGGCGTTCCACCCATCGCATAGACATCACTAACATTCACCATGATTGCAGACCATCCTGCAAACCAAGGTTCTTCTTCAACAAACTTCGGTAACATTCCTTCGGCAGCAAACAGTAAATAACCCTCTCGATCGGGAATTGCTGCACAATCATCACCTAATCGTACTTCAGATTGACTCCATTTCAGGGCTTGAGCCGTTGTTTGAATGTCTTGTTTCTGGAGTAAACTTAGCGATCGCTGAAGTTGTTCAGTCAATTCCAATAACATTACGATGCCTCTCTGAGTTGCAACACAGGACGCGGCTCTGTTCCCGGTGGATAAAAGGTTAGACCCGCTTGCATCAGATGATGAGGTCGATCGCAAATCATTAGCTCCTCCTGAGATTCCCAGTGCAATCGCTGAAAGAATCGCACGTTTTGCAGTTGAACAGTTGCAAGAAAGCGATCGCATCCCCAAGTGTTTGCAGTTGTGACCGCTTTATAGATCAATCCTTTGCCAATCTGCCAGCCTTTCCGATAGTCTGCATGTGTTCCCAAGCGTCCACCGTACCAGATTCGCGGCTGTAATTCATAGATTCGGACGACTCCCACAATCTTAGATTCGTGCAAAGCAATGATCGGATAAGCAATGTTGTCTAACTCATCCACATCATCTTCAAAAAGTTGTTGTTCCTCCGTAAAAATCGATCGACGTAATTCAAAATAAGCCTCAATTTCAGACTGAGACTGTGCAAGCTTGAACTGATAAGACATAGATTACGATTCAAAATTTGACAAGGCTGAACAAGCTCCACATTTGGCACAACCCGCTTTAATCTCAGTCGATGATAAGTTCGATCGCTTAATCATGGCTCCAACTTGCTCATACAAGGCAAACATAAATTCACCTTTCGGAGCCGGATAACCTTCAAGCGGTGTTCCCGTAATTGGCACAAACGGCACAACAAACGGATATACGCCCAAATTGATTAAGCGATCGCACATTTCCACTAGCGTTTCTAAACTGTCTCCTAGCCCTGCAAGTAAATAGGTACTCACCTGACCCCAACCAAACACATGCACAGCAGCTTCAAATGCCTGATAGTAATAATCCAACGGCACAGAAGCTTTTCCTGGCATAATTCGCGATCGCACTTCTGGATCTGCCGCCTCCAAGTGCATTCCTAAGCTATCAACCCCCGCTGCTTTCATGCGATCGAACCAGACAAAATCATCCGGTGGCTCGCATTGGGCTTGAATCGGTAAGTCTACGCTCGCTTTAATTGCGGCTGCACATTCGGTTAGATAAGCCGCACCTCGATCGCTGGTGTTTGGTGTTCCGGTTGTCATCACCATATGTTTCACACCATCTAACCGGACTGCCGCTTCCGCCACTTCAGCCAGTTGAGCAGGCGTTTTTCGGGCGATCGTTTTTCCCGCAGAAAGTGATTGCCCGATCGCGCAAAACTGACAAGCGGTTTCTCGATCGCTGTAACGCACACAGGTTTGCAAAACCGTTGTCGCTAGAACGTCGCGGCTATGTAACAATGCAATTTTCCAATACGGAACACCCTCTGCGGTGGTCAAATTGTAGAAGTTCGGTTGCTGGGGGAAGCTAATCGGAGTAATTGGCTCGCCCCGAAGTTCTAGAACTTGAGCAGTCTGATCAATGCCATAGGGTGAAGTTGAGGCAGGAGTGTTAAAGACAGGAACCATAATCGTTGTACCCTCGATCGTGATTGCCTTGTGGTCTGACGGTCCTGCACCTCCTTTGCGTCCAGTTGCACCCAGATTTGGATTAACTAGCTTTAACCCTTGAGATTGCAGATCCGTAATCAGTTGTTGCTTGTTCATTTCAAGGATCAGGGATAAGCATTGACATTTGTTCTGACGATCGCACTTCGATCTCTTCTTGCAAAACGGTTTGCGGCTCAAAGTTCGCTTTAAGCTGAAGTAGCTCAGGACGGGAATAATGCCCGACTGAATCCATCATTCGCTTGCGTTTTGTAATCAAAGAAAAATCGAGATCTGCGATCGCAATTCCCTCTCCTTCAGTAATCGGAGAACACAGATGATTCCCTTCAGGACTAATAATGGCGGTATTACACCCTCCACTCAGCACTTTCTGAAGTTTCTCATCACTGGTAATTTGGCTAACTTGCTCTGGAGACAACCATCCCGTTGCATTCACAACAAAACAGCCTGCTTCTAGTGCATGATGGCGAATGGTAACTTCAATCTGATCGGTGAAAATCTGTCCGACCATTGAACCCGGAAACTGAGAACAATGAATCTGCTCGTGTTGTGCCATCAATGCAAACCGAGCGAGTGGATTGTAATGCTCCCAGCACGCTAAGACTCCAAGCTTTCCGACAGTAGTATCGATCGCTTTTAATCCCGCTCCGTCTCCCTGTCCCCAAACCATGCGCTCATGGTAAGTGGGTGTAATTTTTCGACGCTTGAGCAACAAGGTTCCATCGACATCATACACAAGCTGAGTGTTATAGAGTGATCCATTGTCTCGCTCATTCACACCCACAACAACGACAACACCATAAGAACGAGCAGCACGACTAATGGCATCTGTTACCGGACTTGGAACAGTCACTGCTTCTTCATACAGCCGCATGTGTTCCTGACCCATCAACACCGGAGGCTGGATGAATGAGAAGTAAGGATAGTACGGAATGAAGGTCTCTGGAAAGACGACTAACTGAGCGCCTTTCTTAGCAGCAGACGCGATCGCATCTAATACTTTTTCGGTCGTCCCATCCCGACTAAACAGAACGGGACTAAGTTGTACCGCCGCTGCTCGAATGATTTTGGCATCTGTCATTGTGCTTTAGAGTGTCCAAGTGTCGAGGATAAACGCGCCATCTTTGCGGTGCATTAACACCAAATCCAAAACGTCTAAAGGATTGATCGGACGAATCCCTGGTGTCAGCGACGGTTCACCATGACCATAGAGTGCTTGCAGAGCGAATCGGCAGGCATAGACTTTTCCACCTTCTGCCATGAACTTTGTGAGCTGATCATTAAAGTTCTGATGTCCAGGAAAAGCAGAATCACCTAACTTCGGAAAGCCGCGTTGCACACCCAATGTAACTCCCGGACCATAGAGCAAAATTGATGTCTCAAAGCCTTTCCGTAGCAGGCGAGTGGCTTGGAGCAGATTCACAAAGCCGATCGAGCCTTCAAATGCCACGGTATGAAACGTCACTAAAGCTTTTTCACCGGGTTCAGCTTTGACATCTGGGAACACTTTCTCTTCGTAGTCTACAAAAAAGTCCCCAACTTGATGGGCAGGAGCAGTAATCTCAGGCATGACGCTCTCCTTTGGTGAGTTTGCTGCTCAGATTAATGGGGATCAAAGACGAAGTTTTGTAGCCTCTGATACCGTTTTTTCAGGTCTAACGATAGTGTTAGGAAGCTCGATCGATTCTCAAAATTCTATTTATGAATCAAAAAGTTAACTATCGATTTCGACAGGCTATGATCCCAATAAAAATTCATTTACAACACTCCATGCACTGTCTTGCGAAACTCTTTTTCTAGCAGAAATATAGTCTGCTAGATATTGAGCATCTCTAGCAATTCCAGAAAATCGCCCAGATCCCCAGGTGTAGAGCCAAGGTAAGCCTAGAAAGTACAATCCCCAGATGGGAGTGACCCCGCGTTCATGTCCGGGATAGCCTTTGCCATCAAATACTGGAACTTCGATCCAGCGAAAATCGGATTGATACCCTGTACACCAAATAACCGCTTCAACGCTCTGACAATCGAGTAATTTCTCTTCTTCGGTTGGCTCCCAAACCGGACGATAAGGCGGCTCTATTGGAGCTTCAATTTGATTTTTCTCGATGAAAGTATCAATCGTTTTCTTAATGCTTTCAGAAACAGCATCGGCATGATCTAAGTTCTGTTTGAGATTGTTCTCGAACTCGATCGAGGTTCCGTTCACCCGTTTTAATCTGCCGTAAAGCTGCATTCCTTCTCTGGCAAAGTGACGCAAATCGATTTCTCGTCCCCCATCGCGACCTGTGACATAGTGATTGGCTTTGCTTCTCACCGTCTCTTTTTGGGGATGATCGTCGATCGACAAATCATAGTAGCCCATTTGATCCAACCAATCGACCACATCTTTGCCGCGATACCGTCTCGGTGTTCGTGGCGCACTCCCAACAGATAAATGAACGGTTTTCCCTGCGAGATGCAAATCTTCTGCAATCTGACAGCCAGATTGTCCGGTTCCAATCACTAAAACATTGTTCGGCAACAATTGCGGATTTTTATACTCTGAAGAATGTAGCTGTTGAACCGTCTCCGGAAAACGCTCTGAAAGACTCGGAATTTTGGGTAAATGATAGCTCCCTGAAGCAATCACTACTTGGTCAGCAGTAAATTGCCCGATTGTTGTTGTAAGTTCAAAGCGATCGTCATCTTGTCGTACTTTCAGAACTTCAACTCCTTCCCGAATTGGGGGACTAAACGAGGCAGCATAGCTCTTGATGTATTCTACGATCGCATCTTTTTCCATAAATCCATCGGGTTCACCTCCTTTGTAGGGATAGCCCGGAAGCTGGCACTGCCAATTTGGAGTGACCAAGCAGAACGTATCCCAGCGTTTTTCTTTCCACGAATAAGCGATCGTCTGTTTCTCAAATATCAGATGCTCGATGTTTTTCTCTTTCAGGCAGTAGCTCATCGATAAGCCTGATTGACCGCCGCCAACGACGATGACTGGATAATGAGTTTGCATTAGAAAATCTGTAACGCTGCAATCAGCGTAGAGGGGAATCAGTGGACATTGTTGTAATTCTTACTACCAGAGTGTTGTAAAAATAGCAAGACTGTTAATTTTTATCTATCTCGATCGGTTGATGCTTCCAGACACCGTGAAGGTTATAGTCCAAATGCGTCAGATTACTTTGAGTACGAAATTTGTTCCAATAAGCAGAGTTCTTTGGATTGTCTCTCCATCTAGAAAGTTCTTTGGATTTTTCCTATGTGTGTTTCACCTTGTTCTCTTTCGGGTACGAAAGTTCTAGTCACTGGCGCGAGTGGTTTTATTGGTCATCATCTTTGCAGCCGACTTCAGCAGGAGCAGGCTCAAGGCTTTGGAGTGTCACGGTTTCCACAAGAGTCGAATG
>JADEXW010000432.1 GCA_015206935.1 Pseudanabaenaceae cyanobacterium LEGE 13415
ATTACACCCTTCGCAACCGCATGATACGAGGACAAAATAATGTCGTATTCGTGCAGATCAAGTTGTTCGATCGCTATTGGTAAAAACGGTAAATATTTCTGAACTCCGTTCCGAGCAAAAGGAAATTTTTGGAGAAATGTTGTACCGATTTTTCTTTGATATAAGTAACTTTTCGGATTAGTTGACTCGAAGTCGATTAAGGCGTATAAATCAGCATCAATATGTTTCAAAATCTCTTGCACGACTAGCTCTGATCCGCCTGTTGCGTTGGGAGTCAGCCACTCGTGAACTAATGCGTACTTCAAATTCACAGTAAAATTCTTCCAAGATCACGCACAAATTCTATCGCTCTCCGTCGTAAATTTGAGGAAAAAGTTTCAGGGTGTATCGTAGCGAACAATAAATTAGAGGCGAATCTGATGACGCTCGATCCTTCTTTGATTGGTCAAAAAGCAGAACTAGAACGGTTAGGATTTCAGATTTTGCAGGAGGAGCCGAATCGAATCATTGCAAGTCGTAGATCGTTCTATTGGGAGTGTCTGCTTACGTATGTGAATTACACGCTTTTCGTACAGCGAGTGAATGAGCTTTCGGCGGAAATGATGATCAGCGATCGAGATCGATTCATTCCAGAGTCGAAGCAGGTTAATCTTTCTCCCATTCCTCGCGGTTTGCAGTCTGGAAACGCGGTTCTTGTGGTTTATGTTGCCGATCGAGTTAAACCGGATGCTCAGAAAATGTGTGAACGGCAAGGAAAGTTAAAATTCGCTGAGTTTTACATTCCAGCCGCATTAGATTTAGAGCGAAATGTTGCATTTCTAATCCGAAAAACTCCAGCTTGGGGAGCGATTTATTATCCAAAATTCAAATATATTTTGGCTCGACTGCTTTCGCCTCAAGGAATACCCAATCAGGAACCATTATCGACTTTAGGAATTGGATTTCTCGTAATCGGTTTTGGAATTCCGTTGCTTTGTCTTGCCATCATGCTCCTCTTACTGGTGTAGTGATTGCTTTCTGGGTTCGACAATTCTCTTCCTGGAAATTAATTTTGCCACGATGAAGATAATGAGAAAAAGACAGAATTGAACGAGAACAATACTGGGACCTGATGGAAAATTGAGCGCTCCAGAGACAATCATTCCAGCGATGCTGCTTAAAGCACCGATCGCAACTGACCAGGCTAAATACGGCTTGAATTGATGACTTAATAGTTTCGCTGTTGCAGCAGGAATCACGAGAAAAGCGTTTACGAGAAGAATCCCGATCGCTTTAATTGCAACCGCCACCGTTAACGATAGTAATACGACAAATAAATAGCGGTGAAATTGAATTGAAACACCTTGAACTTTCGCAACTGCTTGATTCAAAGTTAAAAGAATTTGCTGACGTAAAGTTGCGAGTATGACCGTAACACTAATAATTAAAAGTATTGCAGTGAGTGAAATATCTGTCCAAGTAACCGCAAGAATATCACCGAACAAAATATTAAGTAAATTACCGCGATAGCCTTTGATAAATGTGGTGAGAATAACACCGATCGCTAATGCGCCAGATAGCACAATATTGAGAACGCTATCACTCCATAAATCGGTTTGATCGATTAAATAAAGAACAGCAACCCCGAATAATAATGTGAATGGTAAAAGTGTCCAGGTGGGTTCGACTTGGATGAGAACGCCGATCGCAACTCCCACTAATGCCGCGTGTCCGACCGCATGAGAGAAGAAAGACAATTGCCGCAACGCCACAAAACTGCCTAAAAAGCCGCACAGCAAACCCATCAGAACCCCAGCAACGATCGCTCTTTGCATGAAGGGATACTGTAATAAGTTCACCAAATCAGTGTTGATGTCGGTAACGGCTAAAACCAGATCCATACGTTTGAAGCAAATTATCACGAGATAGAGCGATCTCCGGTTTGCCAGTGCAAATCAGCGATCGATTCAAACACAAAACAAAATCACAGTGCCGATTGACCATATCAAGATCGTGCGAAACCTGCAACACTGTCCAATTTTCTTCCTGTCGCAGTTCGTTGAGCAGATCAAAAAATTCCGCCTCACCTTGGACATCCACTTCAGCGAAAGCTTCGTCTAACACCAGTAATTTTCGAGGTGTCACAAGGCAATACGCCAATAACACGCGCTTAAGTTCTCCGCCGCTTAGAGTTCCGATCGCTTGATCCCACAGATGATACGCATTCACTCGTTGAAGCGCTTCTGAGATGGCAGCCTTTTTATATCCGCCGCTCTGACCTAAAGCAACGAGTTCAGCGACCGAGATTGGGAAACTCCGATCGAAGATGAAATTTTGCGGCATGTAACCGATCTGCGATCGCAAATTTCCCAAACGACGAATCGGACGACCCAAAATCTCGATCGTTCCAGATGCTTTCGGGATTAGATCCAAAACGGCTTGAACAAGCGTACTTTTTCCTGAGCCATTTGGGCCCACGATCGCGGCTGAACTCCCGGTCGGAATCTCGAACGAGACATTTTCGAGCGCTGCATACCGTCCTCGCAGAACGGTTAATCCTTCTACTTTGACAATCGGGCTAATCACTTGAACGCTTCTTCTAAGGTTTGTAGGTTGGCTCGCATCGCGGTGAAATAATGCTTCGGATCAGTTTCTCCAGCCTCTAGAGAATCGAGCGATCGCAGTTTCACATTCAGATCTTTGGAAAGACCATCGAGCAGTTTGTTATCGACTCCGGATTCACTAAAAAGGGCTTTTGCCTGGAATTGTTTTACGGCATCGATCGTTTCCTTTACATCTGTCGGAGAGAGTTGATCTTCGGGAATTTCCACGACTGCCACTTGCTTGAGGTTGTAGCGCTGGGCAAGATAGGGGAAAGCATCGTGGAACGTAATGAAAGTGCGATCGCGAAATTGCCCTAATCTTTGCTCAAATTCCTTGTTCAATTCCGCCAACTGTTGAAGATAGACAGCCGCATTCGCTTCGTATTTCGCTTTATTGTCTGGATCAGCAGCGATCAACCCATCGCGAATATTTTCGACTTGCTCTTTCGCCAAAACTGGATCAAGCCAAACATGCGGATTGCCCTCAGCGTGATTGTGGCTATGTTCTTCTTTCCCGGTTTGAACAACCTGAGAAAGTTCACCGACAGGCTTAATTCCCTTACTGGCATCGATCACTTTAAGCTTCGGACTTTGAGCGCTTTGAAGAGTGCTGTCAAGAAATCCTTCCATGCCTAAACCGTTCTTGACCACGACATCGGTTTCAGAAAGGGCTTTTACATCGGCAGGCGTGGATTGATAATCATGCACCTCGGTTCCTGGTTTGAGCAAAATATCGACTTGGGCGGCATCTCCTGCGACTGCCTTCGAGAACAGGTAAATGGGCAGAAACGTTGCAACGACACGCAAGCGGTTTTCGGTGTTTGCTGCGGGAGAAGGACTAACCGTGGAAGAATTGGCGGCAGGTGTGGATTGAACGGATGAAGGGGATTGTCCGCAGCTTGATAGGAATGCACCGGAGACAGCCCCGGAAACGAAGAGGGACGCGGCGAGGAACTTGACCAAAGCGTGATTTGGATTCCTTCTCATGAGGAAAACGTGCCGAATGAAAAGACATCTCCATCCTACATTGAGAATGAGTCTCATTTTAGCAATTTAGAGTGTTTTAAGATTAAGAGCGATCGAGTTTTTTGCTTCGTTTTAGTCGGCTGAAGCCCCCTAAATCCCCCAAATTTGGGGGACTTTGAAGGTTTGGAGTACTTTGGAATTCTGGAATTTCTTTTAGAGACGAAGAATTCGTATTATTGATTACTTCAATTACTGAGCTTGAATAGTTCAATGCTGAAGCGAGTTAGAAAAGCAAATCTCCTACTGTTACCTGAGCTACAATTAATTGCAAGCTGTACTGATAAAAATAAAAAGAGCCAAACCTTCTACAAAGCTGGCTCTGGATCAACCTGTTGTCGTTTCACATTGGAGAAAACCCTTCTGCGCGTTTCCCAACTTGCAGGGGTTCTATAGAGTAATAATCCCTATCTGCTGAACATTGTAACAACATACACAAATCTTTTGTCACGAAACTTCATGGTTCTCGGACATTTTTCCTACTAATGGTAGATTCGTGTTGCGAGAAGTTTAACTGATAGATTGAGTTGTTGTGGCAATTTCTCTGCCTCGTTGCGGTTGTCCCCAAATGACTCGCTCTTGTTTGTAGATCACGGTTCCAGGCTTTGCGCCTTTGGGTTTGTAAACATATTTCGGCTCCGTATAAATGACCGGGACTTGTTCGCTCTGACGAGCGCGACTGTAATAAGCCGCTAAATTTGCGGTGAATTGAAGATCAGTTTCGTCTGCGATCGCGCCTGGTTCTAATCTCAGCAAGACATGACTACCCGGAATTTCCTGAGTGTGAAACCATAAATCATATTCAGTCGCCGTTCTGAACGTGAGTTGATCATTCTGGCGATTGTTCCGTCCAATTAAAAGCTCGAAACCGCTCGGCGTTCTGTATCGGTGCGGTTGAATCTCAGAGTCTTGCTGGACATTAGCTTTTCGGTATTCAGAACCTTCTAAATAGCCTTCTTGTACCAGTTCATCTCGAATCTCTTCGAGTCCTTTTAGATCGTCCGGAGTTTCATATTTCTCGAATTGAGCGATCGCAGTTTCGATTTCTTCTAAATAATTAATTTCACTTTGCACATCGGCGAGTAAAGGCTCGATCGCGGCACGAGTTCGTTTTAATTTCTGATGTTGCTTGTAAAATCCCTGAGCATTCAGAACTGCATTTTTCTCAGGATCAAGCGGAATTTTTACAGGTTCGCCCGTTTCAAAATCGGCAAGTTCGATCGATTTCATTCCCGGTTTCCATTCGTGCAAACTCGCCATCAGTAAATCAGCTTGATGTTTCGCTTGATCAGCACGGTCGGATCG
>JADEXW010000433.1 GCA_015206935.1 Pseudanabaenaceae cyanobacterium LEGE 13415
GGTCATACGGGGGAATGGTTCCGGTCACATCGTCAATCAGTCGCGCTTGTTCGCCTGCGAGTTGGTAAAATACGCCTTTGCGCCCGAAGAGTTTCGCGATCGAGCCAATAATAAACGCGCCCAACACCCGACCCGATCCTTCAATGTTGATCAAAGTCTGCATTCCGCAAGCCGTCGCCAAACTGGAAGTCGGATGGAACATATAGCAGAGACGAGTCGCCAACCAGCCCGGTTTGATCTCGCGGGGATCGTGATAGCGTCCTTGCATAATCGCAACTGGAGATTCGCCGATCGTCACAATATCACCGGGTTGCGCGTGAGGCATGACGTATCGTTTTACCACACTGACGGGATCATCTAAGTGGGTGAGCAAGTGAGTTTTGATCGGTAAAACATCGGCGTTTGTAGCGGGTCGCCAGCGTTTGGATTCTTCGATCGATGGAAATTTCAACGGCACGATCACGTGACGAACTTTTGGCTTCCAGCCTTGGGAACCGTAAGCAACGTAATTTAATTGAATCCAGGCAACTTTTAATTCGCTCAAATCCAGCCCTTCGATTTCGATAATGACTTCTAGCGGATCACGCGCTTTGATTTTGACGACGCGCCCTTCCCAGTAGCCATCTTCACGAGCTTCAGCATCTTTGAAGCGGGGAATGATTCGGGTTTTGATTGTGATGTTGTCGAGACTACCACCGGAGAGGAGTTTTACATCTGCCTCAATTTTCGGGGTCATCACTTCCAGGTTTTGGGCGAGATTTTGAAGTTCTAGCTGCCCGACTAAGACATACCGATGCCGCTCATACACTGCCAATTCCCATTTGCCTGAAGTGAGTTCTAGCGTATGGGTGGGACGTTGCCGATATTGCAATTCAAGCAGCAACATCACCAGTAAAACAAATCCAACTGTGCTTCCGAGAATGGCGATGAGTATGCTCACAAAGGTCTCCTTGGGTCGTTGCCAGAAAAAGATATACGGCAGTGAAGCGATCGTCAATACAAGATTAGGATGTTTCGCGGTTTTTTGAGCGACGGGATTCGCGATCGCGATCGTGCCAAAACCATTCTTCGTCGCTTCGGAGTTCGGCGGATTCGATGCGCTGGATTGCCCAAGTTAAGTATTCGGAGTGTCGATCGCAACCAAGCCATTTCCGTCCAAGTTGTTCTGCGACAACGGCAGTCGTTCCAGATCCGATGAACGGATCGAGAATACGATCGCCTCTTTGCGAGGAAGCTAGAACAAATTTTCGGATTAATTCTTCGGGCTTTTGAGTTGGATGTGGCGTTTTCTCGTTCATTCCATTGCAAGTCGTTGGAATTTCGATCACATCACGCGGCTTTGCACCTTTCGGATGAGGATGCCAAAGTTTCAATTTTCCGTTGCCATATTGACTCGTTAGTGCTTGCGGATGTTCGGGGTACTTTAGAGTGTGATCGTTGTAACGAGTGCGAATGTTCTCAACAGAAAGCGTGAACTTTTTAGTTTTACGAAAATGCAAAATGCTCTCATGCGATCGACCCCAATCATTCGACAAGTTGGCTTTGTTTTTGTAGTGCCAAATCAGCCAGCGACAACCTTGGAAAAATTGTGAAGCAGGGAGTCTTAGATCCGCCAAAATTTCGGAAAAGCCACAGATATAAAACGTTCCAGTTGGCTTTAGAATTCGTGCTACTTGTTCGATCCATTGCATTGACCATTCAACATACGATCGCTGTGATTCAAACGTATCCCATTCGGCTTTTTTCAAGTTATAGGGAGGGTCGGAAAACACTAAATCGATCGAGTCCGAAGGGAGTGATTTCAACCATTCCAGCGCGTCTCCTAACCAAAGCTGACCGTTATCATGATCGTAGAAAAGATGAGGATTTTGATTGGAATCCGTTGGCGATTTAAGATGATCAATAGCTGAATCAAATTGCCGCATCTTTGACGGAAAAATTGGTGCATTAGCACTATATCCGATCGTTTCATTTTTTTAGCTAAATATGCAATATTCTGTCCATCCACCGAGTGAATTTATCGCCGCGCATTCTGAGAAGTTATTGCCAGAATGGTCGCATCCAATTCGCTCGATCGTGGTGGTGTTGCAACCTGCTGATCGAGAATTAACCGAACTGTGTCGAGAAACCGATTTGCAAAAACAAAAATTGCGATCGCAGTTCCTTGAATTCGGCTTCAAAGTAGCAGAATCACTCAAAGATCATTTAGTTGAATTGTTTGATCCAAAAACGGGATTTCCAGTTTTGTCAGGAGCAGGATCGTTACGATTGGATGATGTTGCAGTCGTGCGATCGACGCTTGGATATACGATCGCGCCTGTGGGCAATTGTTTAACGATCGTGCATCCGCTGTGGGGTCGCGCCGTTTATCCTTCGATTTTGATGTCTTCAGCCGAAATGACATTAGTAGAATCGGCTGTGGCAGGTTTAGTGGAATGCCACCATTCTTTTAGAGGCTGAGGTAATTTGATCCAGTAGAGCGTGATCACAACTGGATTGTGCGCTTCACGTCCGACAATTTCAACATTGTAAGAGGGGCTATTTCGAGAAGCCATATCGACAACGAATCTGCGTCCGATCCGTCGCCAGCTTGGTTCTTTTCCATGCCATTCAATTCGGCAGCAGGGATAGGGAAGTTGTTCTCGATCGAATAGTCGGCAGCAAGCACCGATCACGCGATACGTGAAATGACCACCAGGGCTTGTGAAGATGTGCCCATGAGCGAACGGATGCGACACAGTTAGATCAGACCCAGTGGGCGAATTCAAATCATGGGCAGACATCACAATTAGTAGCCTTCTTCTTCGTATTCCGGTTGTTTTTGCTTCTGAGCTTTAATCGTGTTCAGATCGGGGAGCGGTTGACTCTCCGTTTCTTCCACTTTCGGCGCTTCTTCTGCGATCGGAGCTTCCCAAGGATCTTCATCGAGATTTCCTGGCTCAAAGCTCTCTGGTGAGGCGGGTGGCTCTGATTTGACTTCCTCGAAATCTACTGCGATCGCGTCGTCTTCAGCATCGACATACGTATCGTCATATTCTTCATCATCGTACTCAGGCGAATCAGCGGTTCTAGAGAGTCCCCAGTTTTCCGTTTCGTCCTCGTCATCCCAATTTCCTTCGTCTTCGTCGTCGTTGTAGACGGGAGGCGGCGAGTATACTTCGGCTTGCTGATAACGCTGACGAGGTGGCTCTTGTTCACGACGCAGCGGAATGGGTTCGGGTTCGTCGTAGTCCGATTCATCCGGGTCCCAAGTTTGCTCGATCGGTTCTTGAATCCGAGGACGCATCTCAACGGGAGTGGGCTGACCGGAAGGAAGTTGCTTTTCGGGTTGAGCAGGCGCAAGATATTGAGTCTCTTCGCGCTCCCAAGGTGCTTTTCCAATTCCTAAACGTTCCAGAACACCGACACTAAGCTGATTCATGCGGTTTTCAGAACCTTCGATTACAATAATGCGATCGGTTCCGCTACTGACAATTTCGGTAATCGGCAATTCGTAAGTACTGACGACTTGATCAGGGATGAGGGGAAGCCCGATCGATGCAATCACCAAATTATCGAGTTTGCCAGTATCGACATTAAATCGGAAACCGCGAACTTTTCCCAGCAGTTCTCCGTTCTCGGTAATCACTTCGCACCCGATCAAATTACTGTAATTTTCCAGATCGATATCTTCGATCACGTCTTCGTCATCGACCAGAATCACATCCCCGATCTGGCGAATGCTGGAAAGCATCATGGGTTGAGCTGTGCCATATAACAGGTTCGGGCGCAAACTCAGGGCGACGACTTCTTGCGAGTCAATATCGACCCAAAGCTGACTCACAACGCCGAGTCGTTTTCCGTTACTGCGCGTAATCACCTGAGTTCCAAGGAGGTCGGAGCGTTGGCGAAATTCTTCTGTCATTAGAGTCCCGAATCCTGTTGCTTACACTTTTTTCTAATTATCAAACCATATCAAGGATCGATCGATACGGAATGCCGAACGCTTTTAGAGGGTTAAACGCGCTCTAGACGCTCTGAGGTAGCTTGATTCCCAGGACTTGGGTGAAGGCTCCTCGCGCTTGTGTTACCCCGATCGTGCGTTGAGCAGATTCGATCATTGGTCGCCGCAAGCTCACGACAATGAATTGCGCTTGTTGTGCTTGCTGCTTAATCATTTTAGCTAATCGCTCCACGTTTGCTCCGTCTAGGAACATATCTACTTCGTCAAAGGCGTAAAACGGTGAGGGTCGATACCGTTGTAGAGCGAAGATGAAACTTAACGCAGTCAAGGATTTTTCACCCCCAGACATCGAAGCCAATCGCTGAACGGGCTTACCTTTTGGATGGGCGATCAGGTTCAAGCCGCCGTTAAACGGATCGTTCGGATCTTCAAGCTGAAGCCGTCCGTCTCCATCGGATAAAGTGGCGAAAATTTTCTGGAAGTTGATATCAACGGCTTCGTATGCCTCCATAAAGGCGCGTTGTCGCAACGTCGTAAAGTTTTCGATTCGCAGTAAAAGTTCGGTGCGTTCTTCTTGCAGGGTTTCGAGTTTTTCGGTTAATTCGTCTAAACGGGCTTGAGTTCGATCGTATTCTTCTAATGCCAACATATTCACAGGTTCCATTGCCTGTAATCGTTTTTGCATGGATCGAATCTCGTGCTGAAGTTGTCCCAAATCGCGCGTGATTCCTTCTGGCACTTCAGGAATCGGATCAGGAAGTTCGGCACTTTGAGCGGCAAGCTGTTCTTGTTCGACAATCAATTGTTCGCGACGAGCTTGAATCGTTTCGTGCGCTTGATCTCGCTGCCAAATGTGCTGCTGATGGCGCTTTTGAAGTTCGCGCAATTGTCGATCGACGGCATCGCGTTTCGCTCTTTCTTCTCCGAGTGTTTTATCCAGTTCCGCTAATTGATTTCTCAGTTCGGC
>JADEXW010000434.1 GCA_015206935.1 Pseudanabaenaceae cyanobacterium LEGE 13415
ACTGTGAAGTGGCTGAGGAAAGATGGCGGTGCGATCGTACCAATTGCAAGTAGAGCAATTCCTAAAGCGACTGTCCAAATCCAAGTCGGTGTTGATCGCGTCTTAACAACAGTCGAAACCTCAGCAACGGGCGTTTCAACCTTCTGCGGGGGCGGTGCAACTTTCGGTAAAGGTTCAACCGTTTCACCTTGATGTAGAACTAACGCACCTCGAATCACTTCATCGTTTAAATCAACGTGATAGTTATCATTCCGTCCCATATCATCAAGCAAATGGCACAGATTCTTACCGTAAAGCTGACTTGCCTGTGCTGCCATTCGACTCGGTAAATCCGTGAGTCCAATCACTGTCACGCCTTGATATCGGTAGATCTCACCTGGTTTTGTTACCTCGCAGTTTCCACCTTGTTCGGCTGCAAGATCAACAATCACCGAACCTTCTTTCATGCTCTCAACCATGTCTTTAGTAATCAAAGTTGGAGCTTTCTTACCTGGAATCAATGCAGTAGTGATGATGATATCAACTTCTTTCGCCTGAGCCGCGAACAAATCCAACTCAGCTTTGATAAACTCAGGACTCATCGTCTTTGCATAGCCACCCTGTCCGGTTCCATCCTCTTCAAATTCCAACTCCAGGAACTCTGCCCCCAAGCTTTGAATTTGCTCCTTCACAACGGGACGAGTATCGAATGCACGAACAATTGCACCCAGCGATCGAGCCGTTCCCACTGCCGCCAATCCTGCAACTCCCGCCCCAATTACCAACACTTTCGCAGGCGGAACTTTCCCGGCTGCGGTGATCTGCCCGGTAAAAAATCGCCCAAACTGCTGTGCCGCCTCAATCACAGCCCGATATCCAGCAATATTCGCCATCGAACTGAGCGCATCCAATTTCTGAGCGCGACTAATCCGAGGCACAGCATCCATCGCCAATACAGTCGCCTTTCGATTCGCCAACTGTTCAACCAACTCTGGGTTCTGATTTGCCCAAATAAAACTGATTAAAGTTGCCCCTTCATGCAGCAAATCTGCTTCATGTTTGTTTAAATTTGGATTCCAAATTGGCGGTCGAACTTTCAGAATTAAATCTGCATATGACCAAAGCGTTTCGGTATCAACAATAATCCGACAACCTGCATCTAAATAGGCTTGATTTGAAAAGTTTGCGGCTTCTCCCGCTCCAGATTCAACTAAAACTTCAAAACCGTATTTCTGCAAAATCTTTACCGTATCTGGAGTTGCTGCAACTCGACATTCTCCCGGACTAATTTCTTTGGGAATTCCAATTTTGCGATAGGTAGCGGGATGCTGACTTGGTGAACGTTCCGCCCCTGACTCTTTATCGATCGCGATCGTCATGCTGTCTCCTCAGTTGATGCGTGTGTAACAGCTTTTCTCAGTCATACTCGAAAACACAAGAAATTCAATCCCTTGTGTTTCAAAAAGTAATTAATTCAACAAACTTCCAGAGATTATAAGTTGAGAATATCGATCGCTCTGATGAAGTTTTTTATGAATTTTACTTCTTAAAGTCTTAATGAAAAAATGTCAAAAACAAACGCTTAGTTTCATAACTCGAAATCTAAGTTTAATTTGTTTAATAAATCGTCAGAACAAATGCTCTGCTAGAATTGAAACCACTGGTGTTTGAATGCCGCCATGACACAAGCGATTCAGAAAGATACGTTACTGGCTGATGATTCACTCCCGTTACCACCGCCCGACTTATGGAGTGATGAGCCGCCCTTGGAAAGTGATTTGCATCGTGACCAAATCGATCTGCTCGTTCGTTTGATTCGCTGGATTTTCCGCCCGACTGGACTCGGAGGGCGCAGCGATGTTTATGTCGCGGGAAACTTAACGGTTTATTACAGTCCGAACCAGAAGAAGTCAGAATTCTTTCGAGGTCCTGATATCTTCGTCGTGCTGGGAACTGATCCGCGTCGTCGCCGAAGTTGGACAGTTTGGCATGAGAATGGACAGTATCCGAATCTCGTCATCGAATTGCTGTCTGATTCCACGGCTGAAGTCGATCGAGGTGAGAAAAAAGAAATTTACCAATCAATCTGGCGCGTCCCAGAATATTTCTGGTTCGATCCCGTCACCCTCGAATTCCAAGGCTTTCAACTGACTCAGGGACGCTACGAAGCTTTAACTCCGAATTCACAGGGTCATTTGTGGAGTGAGGAGCTTGGATTCTATTTAGGAATCCACGATCGACAACTCCGTCTTTTCAATGAAAACAGTTCTCTCGTTCCCTTGCAGGAAGAAGAAGCCGAAGAACGCGCTGAACAAGCTGAAGAACTTGCAGAGAAAGCTGAACAACGAGCAGACGAGGCACAACAACGATCGGAACTTTTAGCGGCAAAACTCCGGGAATTAGGAATTGATCCCGATCAACTTTTATAGGAACAAAATCAGGCTCGATCGCGTCTCCACCCGGTAGCCCCTCACGCGCATTCCTGCTAATCTCAATGTTGAATGAACTTAACCCCTAACAAAATTTTCCCTATGCTGCTGAAAGGATGTTCAATGCGCCAAATCGTCTCAACCCTCGCGATCGCGGGAAGTTTAGTCGCTGCGGCTCCCCTGGTTGCGTTCGCTCAAGGTCTACCTGGATTGACCATCTTCAGCGGCGTTCAACCGGGAAGACAACTGAGCTACCGACTTGATTTTGGTGGAAATAGCGGCTCTTGGGATCGCTATCGTTTACGGGTCGGACGGGACAAAGTGAAAGTCGCGATCGCTCAATTCTCGATCGATTATCCCAACTATTTTCGAGGCACATTCGATCCGAAAGCGGTCGAACTGCTGGTGAACGACAAAAAAGTTCCGATTCAGGAAGTGAAGTGGGATAAGGATAATTATGTGATTCAAGTGTTCCCTCAGGAACCGATTCCCGCAGGCTCGAATGTCGAACTAATCTTCTCGAATGTGAGAAACCCCAATAACGGTGGGATGTACTACTTCAACGCTCGCATTCTCTCGCCGGGAGATGTCCCGCTTCTGAGAGATTTGGGAACCTGGATTATTACGATTCAGTAGTTGAAAATCGTGATACGCTAGTAGACTGTGACTTTTCCCGCAGTCTACTTCTTTTTTGCTTGGGAATTAATATCGACTCACTGGAGCCACGGACATGACGAAGCGCACTTTAGGCGGAACAAGCCGCAAACGCAGACGGGTATCAGGATTCCGCGCTCGGATGCGGACAAAAAATGGACAAAAAGTGATTCAAGCACGTCGGAAAAAAGGACGGTTGCGCTTGTCAGTTTCGTCCTCCTGATCGCTGTTTTGCTGCCACAAGAGAATCGACTGAAACATCGACGAGATTTTGATGCTGTCTACCAGCGCGGATGTCGTCGAGGTTCTCATTGTTTCACTATAAGAGTGCTGAAACGTCCGGAGCAACCGACGCGGATCGGCATCTCAATTAGTAAAAAAGTCAGCAAACGCGCCGTCATTCGCAATCGAATTAAGCGGCAAATTCGGGCGATCGTCAGAACTTTCTTACCGCGAACCAAACCTGGATTCTCGATCGTCATCGGAGTCCGAATCGAGGCGACAGAGTGTGATTATCCTCAATATCTGCAAGAATTAGAGCAGTTATTGGTTAAAGCTGAGGTGCTGAATGGCAGTTAAAGAAGAAGTCTTCTACGAAGGTGGACCGCATATCGGAGATTTGATTATTAACGTTCTCCTCGGTTTCACTGTGATTTGCTTGCCGCTCACGGTCGGCGCGATCGTTCGAGCGCTTTGGTTGCGATATCGAATTACGAACCGTCGAATCAGCGTGGTCGGCGGATGGCAAGGACGCGATCGCTCAGATGTGATCTATTCGGAAATCACGAAAGTCGTGACAGTTCCCCGTGGAATTGGCACTTATGGCGACATGGTGTTAACGCTCAGAGACGGTAGCCGCCTTGAGTTGCGAGCGATTCCAAAATTCCGAGAAGTATACGACTTTATTAATGAAAGACTGTCCGAAAAGGCGAAAAAAGTCAGCGGCAGCCTCGGAAGTCAACCGTAAAATTGCGCCTTGAGCGTTACACTGGATTAGGCATTTTTGAATGCCCCAAACCCTTTAGACCCTAGTAGGTAGACGGAAAGCGAATGGACTTTGGTGTAGGCTTCTTATCCAATAACGTGATGCTGCCGATCCTGGATTTCTTCTACGGGATCGTGCCGAGCTATGGGTTGGCGATCGTGGCGTTGACTCTAGTCATTCGCTTTGCCCTCTATCCGCTCAGTGCAGGTTCAATCCGCAGTATGCGCCGCATGAAGGTGACACAACCTGTGATGCAAAAGCGCGTGAAAGAAATTCAAGAACGCTATAAAAACGATCCTGCGAAACAGCAGGAAGAAATGAGCGCGGTCTATAAAGAATTTGGCAATCCGCTAGCAGGATGCTTGCCCGTTCTCTTACAGATGCCGATTCTGTTCGCGCTGTTTGCAACCTTGAGAGGATCGCCTTTCTCGGATGTTCCTTACAACCTGAACTTCCAGATTGCGCCTCAAGCTCAGATCGAGCAAGTTGCCCCGCAAGCATTCATCACGCCCCCTCAGAACGTTTATGTGGAAGATGGCGTTCACGCGAAAATTAGCGCGATCGCTCCCGCTGGTACAAAGTTAGCCGTCGGTGAGAAAACCAAAATCGAGTTTCAGACCGTAGATGGCAAGCCGTTTTCAGAACTTTTGAAAGAGTATCCTGAAAGCCATCTGACTCCAAGACTCAAAGCGACCACTGGAGCAGAACGCATCAAGATTAACGATGACGGCACGATCGAAGCGCTTCAGCCTGGAGAGGCCACGATTCAAGCTTTCATTCCTGGAATTGCGGCTGATAAAGGCTTCCTGTTTATTGATCAGCTTGGACGAGTTGGAGCGGTTGATCCGGATGGCAC
>JADEXW010000068.1 GCA_015206935.1 Pseudanabaenaceae cyanobacterium LEGE 13415
CCTTCACAGTAATCCATCACGAGAAAGCGCTTTCCGCGTAGATGTTCGATCGCTTGACACATCACAATATTGGAATGTTGAAGCGTCACCAGAAAGCGCAATTCTCTTAAAAATTGATTCGTCGGAAATGCAGCCGGGTCAAGAGCTTTCAGTGCAACAAATTCACCTGTTTGTCGATCGAGCGCACAATACACGCGCCCAAACTGCCCTCGACCCACTAATCCCAGAATCCGATAATTCGATCGTTTAACTTCACAACCTAACAGGGTAGACACATCCGCCATTTACCTCGAACTAAACAAATAGACGCGGCAGAATCGATTCATGGTCAAGTTGCTTCTCGACCAAGACTTCCGCAGGTTCAAGCCGCTTCTGTAAGCCAATCACAAATAAATTGCTTTCAGCCCCCATCGATTCACAGCGTGTTTGAACACAATGCAATTCGCGTCCTGCTAGCTGACTAAACACCGAAGCAAAAATTCCTGCTTCAAGATAGCAAGACGGCAGTTTCGCATCTTCCGCCAATCGAGCAAACGGCGAATTCTGAGTTTCAACAATCAAAAATCCTCGATCGTGATAACTCTGATCTAAGCTCAGTGTCCCCAGTCCATATGTAATCCAGCATTGCTTCAAAGCTTGCAAAAAGTCCGCCATCTGCATTTCCACCAGCGGCGTTCCATAATAGTCGCTGATTTCATCCCGAAACCGATTAAAGAAATTCTTGCCCCACCAGCGACCGCAGTTGAACAGTACCAAGCGAGAAGCCTGACCTGTTTCCTTATTCAGTCCCGCATAAATCGCTTGAATCAGCGTTTCCGGCAGAGAAATCAATCGATCGCCGCGACGACTTTCGAGCAATCCCATTTCCAAATCGCCCCGCACATACACATCACTGTCGTAATAGTTCGCGGGAAGTCGATCGTGTATCAGTAAGTCACTAACAGAGATCATATAGCCGTCCTAAAGTGGTCGTAAGATGCAAGGTTGATTGTGCCCCCTAAATCCCCCAAATTTGGGGGACTTTGAAATCCGAAGTCTTCTTAAACTGGAGAAATTTTTCTAGCTCAAAGTCCCCCATTCTGGAGGATTTAGGGGGCTTTGGGAAAGTTCACAACTCGAATCGCTATAGTCTTAGAAAATCCCTGCGATCGTAAGCATTTCTTCTTTTTGTTGTGCGGGTATCACCGTCTCGACCTGAGTGAGAAACGGCTCCAAAAGCGCCATTTGTTGAGCATTGAGAGACTGTTGAAGTTGCTGTTTCATTAATCCGAAGAAAGCAGCATCCGCACCTTGAGCCTGATGAAGCTCGATCGAGTCTTTTAACCAATTCAACAATCGCTTCTGAACAAAGTTCGGATCATTCAACAGCATCGCCATTCCACAATGCCGAAGCGTTAACATGCCGTTTTTAATTGCACGCTCTAACACAGCCGTTTCAACTCCAGGCATTTCTAGTTCCAGTTGGTCAGCGGCTTGCTGAATCAGTTCAAGTTCTCGATCTCGCAGTGCCCGATATGCGCTCATGCGTTCTGCGATCGAGACAACATAATGCCCAATGGCTTGGAGTTCTTCGGGTTTGAGGTAGCAGTTTTCGGCTTCGTCAAAAATGCCATCGATGGGAGATTGCATAAGCGTTATTGGGGAATCAGAACAAATCAGAAAAATCAGTCAAAGTAAAGCCGTCATCAGGTTCAGAAATCGGTTCTTCGACGATCGCGGGAGACGATGCGATCGCGCTTCCATCCCAGTTGACAGCCGCAAAAAATTGCCGCACTCGCAGATCGAAGGACAGTTCAGTGATGGAATCAACCGCTGCTGCCTGTTCAAGTTGTTCGATCGCGGAATTCATCGATCGGGGTGCAAGGGTCTTGTTTTCCCAATTGCACGTTGCAAAAAAAGATTGAACTGAAGAATGAAGCAAATTCTGAGTATCTTGGGGGGCAACCGTTGAGATCATTTGAGTTCTCCTGCTCTGAGTCGTTTCTCAATGTCTCTCGCCGTTGCACCTTCATTCAGCCAAAACGAGGCAGCATCAATCCGCTCTTGCCCACCGAGGAGAAATTTACAGTAGGTTTCACCCATCGAATAACACTGAATTTCAATGCAGCTTAGTTGTTTTTTCACCAGTTCAGTAAAGAAGCCAGCAAACAGTCCAGCGTACAAGAAACAAACAGGTTTACCGACATCACCCAGCGTTCGAGCGACCGCAGAATCGAAGACGTTGATAAACATAAATCCTTGTTTACGATCGCCTAAATCAACTTCCCAGCGTCCCCAACCTTGAGAGGTAAATGTCCACCACCAGGTTTCCAGCAGAAACATCAAATTGGTTTGACGCATCGGGCGATCGTATTCTTTCTCGAACCAATTCTCAAAGAAGAAGGCATCTTTCTGACCCCATTCACACCCGATCGTATACATCGTGGCGGCAGAAGCTTCTCCAACTTCTTCTTCGAGTCCTTCCACTAATCCAATAATGAAATCTTCGGAAGTCAGAATGTTTTGACTATTGTGCCAATCAACGATCGTGCCTTTGTCGGGATCGAATTGATAGAAGTCGCGAAATCCAAAGTGGTTGTGCTTCTTCGGATTCTTCAGTTTTGAGGAAGTTTGGTGAGAAAGTGTAAACGCCATAAGTTTTACCGGGGGAGTCGATCGGATAAGACAAAGTGAAGCGACAACGGTTGCGCTGATGAATTCCAGTGTTCCCAGATTAGAAAGTCGGATTTAGACGGTTCCAAGCATTCGACGATTCACTTCTAGAATCGGCAAAATCAAACCTGCTTCGCTGGGAGTGAGAAGCTGTTTAACCACCTCTTGCATGATGGTGTAAGTTACTCCACAGCTTTTTTGAGTATTAAACGCTCTCATTAGAGTCTGAAACCAAAAGAGAAAACGCTCTCTCAGTGACTCTGGATCATCGATTAACATCGCTGCCGCAGAATAGCGCAACACTCGCAAGGTATCGCGCTGCCATTTAGTCGTCATATCCTCATTTCCAACTCGGAACAAAGTTGGATCGATCGCTCTCATCTTGGTGTAGACCTGCTGAATGATGACAGCTTCGGAGGCTTGCAATTTTTGGTACGTTTGGACGCGCAACTCAAACGATCGAGCATAGTCCGCTAAAAAACGAAGCTCTTCATCGGTGGCATAGCGTCCTTCGGTTTCTTGACTTAACCGCTGGATCTGGCTCAACATAATACTTCTGGAATGAATTTAATTGCAGCGTTCCCTGTTTTGGCAGAATCTAAACTCCCGAAGAATTCGAGAAATAATTCGACATATTGAAGCTGGTCGTGTCCTCGATTTTCTTCAGCATCGATCGAGTAATTAATTTCCCAGCTTCGACCAAAACTTGTCCAGTCAACGGGTGCAATAGATCCTGTTCTGCTCTGCGTCCAATCAATGCCTCGATATCTTTAATCGAGTTGATGTACATCCCTGGCGGCAGTTCAACCACGACTCCACTCCCTACGACTCGTGCCTGACACGCTAACCGAGAATTCGCTTTACAGGAGGTAATCACTTCTAAGGTGCGCTGCTCTCGACGGTTGATCGGGGTGAGAGAATCCATCCCGTCTTTGACGTAAACGTGACAGGTCGCGCACATTCCCCGACCCCCACATTCTTTTAGGACATCTAAATCTTTGTTGATCAGAACCGAGAGGAGATTCCCCATAGTTTCGATCGCGCTTTCTTGGGCGATCGGTTCGAGGCGGACTGTTTTCACCATGACGGATTAGGGCAATAAGAGGGCTTTTTGGGTGTGGGTGAGGTCGCTTTGCTCGACAAAAGTGGCATAATCTCGCACTGCTTGAGAACAGCGGCGGATAAATTGAGCCACCCACTGACGGAACAGTTCCTGTTCTTGAACGCTCACCGCTTTTTCTAACCCTGAGAGTTCCCCAATCAATGCAATTTGTCCCGATCGATTCACTTGAAATTGTTCCATCCATTCCACCGAGGGACGGCTCGATTTCAAATAATTCACAATCACCGCAACGCCTAAATAGTTTGTGGTGAATTGGCTTAACTGGTTAAAGGCTTCGATGAACTCCTTCAAAGTAGGCGAAGGGGCAGCGGGTAAGGATTGAAATTGCTCGATCGCGATCGCTTGATTGCCTTCGATCCACGATCGTAGACGCTGAAATGCAGCCCCAAATTTCTCATCAATCCGGGAATCATCTTTAATCACTAAAATAATCAGATCTTTCGACAATCGATGCAGGACAATTTGATTCTGAGAGAAGCGAAACTCAAGCGTCTCATACTCCGATGGAATAGTTTCAACAACTTGTAGAATGCCTTGAGAGAGCAATTCTGGATGTGCTTGAGAAAACGCAGGATCATGACTATAAAAAACTGGCTGAGACTGTCCACTCAGTAGGGCGATCCCAACAATTCCTGGTACATTCAGAAAGTCCCGAATCACTTCCTGGTTCATAAGCTGTTTCGCTCATCGTTCTGTACAATACTTGCCACATCTATTATTCACGGAGATGTCTCTTAGTGCGCTAAAGCAACTGTCTTCAGATTTCCTTAATAATTGTTCACAGAATCTAACTGGTAACTCGGTTTAGAGTGGACGCATTCAATCTTTCCCGGTATTTTTCCTTCAGGCTCCTCACACTTCTAGGCTTATCCGTATGTCTGACCTTCCTTTCACTCTAGATCAGTTACGTATTTTAAAAGCGATCGCGTCTGAGGGTAGCTTTAAACGGGCTGCTGATAGTTTATATGTGTCTCAGCCAGCGGTAAGTCTACAAGTCCAGAACCTAGAACGACAATTGGATGTGCCATTGTTCGATCGAGGGGGAAGACGAGCGCAACTAACTGAGGCAGGTCATCTGCTTCTATCATATGGTGAGAAAATTCTCACGCTGTGCCAGGAAACGGTTCGCGCGATCGAAGATTTGCAAAATCTCCAAGGCGGAACGCTGATTATCGGAGCCAGCCAAACGACGGGAACCTATTTGCTACCTCGAATGATTGGCTTGTTTCGGCAGCAGTACCCTGATGTGGCGGTTCAGTTGCATGTCCATTCCACGCGCCGAACTTCTTGGAGCGTAGCAAATGGGCAGATTGATCTTGCAATTATTGGCGGTGAGATTTCGCCAGAGCTTCAGGATTCTTTAGAGATTATTCCCTACGCTGAGGACGAACTCGCATTAATTCTTCCTCCGTCTCATGCCCTGGCTCGCTTAGAAACGATTCAAAAAGACGATTTGTATCGTTTGCAGTTCATTGCACTCGATTCGCAATCCACGATTCGTAAAGTCATCGATCAAGTTCTTGGACGCTGCGGCATCGAAACTCGGCGGCTCAAAATCGAGATGGAACTTAATTCGATCGAGGCAATTAAAAATGCGGTTCAGTCCGGTTTAGGGGCTTCGTTTGTCTCGGTTTCTGCGATCGAGAAAGAATTACAGATGGGAATGTTGCACCGCGCTCGAATCGATGAAGTGGTTGTGAAGCGCAATCTCTCAGTCATTATTAATCCAACGCGATATCGTTCTAAAGCGGCTGATGCGTTCTGCCGTGAGATTCTGCCCAAATTCACGAATTTGCCGCTGAAGTTTGAGCGACCAACTCCCGCTTATCCAGAACCGCAGAGCCTCAAAGCGATGTTGCAAGCGGCAAGTAATCGAGCAATTTCCGAACTCGAATAAAAAAATTCCCAGATGTACGATCGCACATCTGGGAATTTAAAACGGGGAATCAAATCGATTAGCGACGAGATGAGAGCGCCATCACGATTCGCAGGACGTACCAGAAAAGCAACGCCACCGAAGCAAATAGCTCCAAAGAAGCCGCAACATATTGGTGCGTTGCGTAGTGGTGCATGATTTTCGAGGTATCATATAGAATCGCGACAGAGGCGAAAATCACCATCGCAACTGAGAAGATTAATCCCAAGGTAAAGCCAAAAATCGCACTACAGATAATTAATCCGAGTGCAACAAATCCACCGATCGTTAAGATGCCACCCAGAAATGAGAAATCTTTTTTCGTGGTAAATGCAACCGCTGTCAGTCCAGCAAATAAAAGCAGCGTCAGAATTGCCGCTGTGGGAATCACAGTTGGATCAGAGACGGTCGCTGCAATGTAGAGAATCGGCGCAAAAATGAGCGCTTCTGCGACCACATAGAGTCCTAAACCCATGTACTGAGTTTGGACAGAATCGGCTTTGGCAGCCAGCGATCGAGACAACCAACCCAACAGCGCAAAGCCGCCTAAAATTGCCAGCCAGGTAAACCGACTAGAGGCAATAAACCCAGTAAACGCTTCGGCAATTCCTGTAAAGAACAGGACAAATTCGAGAACAATGAATGCGCCAACGGCTCCCGCTAAATGTAGATAGGTTTTTTGAATGAATTGGGCGCGTTCTGTTGGTCGAGATTCAGCAACGGTGAGCATAGACCTTTCCTAAAGTGAACTTGATGGATCAATATCTCCCAGCCTAACCAAACTCATGCAGGAATCGAATGAGTATAAATGCTATTTCTATCTAATTAGGGACGAACGATCGACGAATACGAATAAGGTAAGAAGAAAGATCGATCAACATTTTTCGTTACCGATTGTCATCTCAATGTCACTGCATTTTCATATACGAAAATTAGATTAAAATTCAGTCGATCTGACTGAAACAAATTCCACTCAAAACTATCATAATTACTTCTATCTCAAATTCCTGAAAGATATATGAGTAAACACTTTCAAGACTTTGGAACTTTCATTAATCTGCATAGTCAGAGATCCTCACTGTTTCTATTAAAAATGGTACGGTTATCCCCCACCAGAACCTCTATTCAGCCATTCATAGACTTGCCATCATAGAAGAGTGATTAAGAAGCCATCTTGCGCCGTTTCTGGACGATTCCACCATGTCTCGCCTTCTGTGCTATTTCATTCCATCTTTCCAGAAAGTCCCGCGAGACTCTTTACTTTTGTTTGAGTCCGTCCTATCATTAATCTAAAGTCGATGTGACTTCGAGATAGGAACTCATCACTCTCCTTCATCGTCAGGTTTATTACCTTCACCTCATCCCCTTCAGTTCAGGTTGACCTTAATTTATTGGGCACTGCCAGCGATGGGTTTAAGCGCCCCACCTGAGTTCTCTGCTCTGAATCGATCGAGTTTTTCGCCGCCCCCTATTCGTTTTCATTTCACGGAGTTGACTGCACATGGCTACCGCCAACACCAAATCCAAATCCGCTCCCACCTACAGCGCCGACATGGTGCGCACTTACCTGCATGAAATTGGTCGTGTGCCGATGCTGACCCACGAGCAAGAGATCCTTTACGGTAAGCAAGTCCAGCAGATGATGACGCTGGAAGAGAAGAAAGCCAAACTTGCGAAGAAGTTAGGTCATGAGCCGACCCAGCAAGAGTTTTCTGAGCATGTTCATCTCAGCGATTCCGAGTTGAGTGGCATTTATCAGCGGGGTCGTCGCGCCAAGCAGAAGATGATCGAAGCAAATCTGCGCTTGGTTGTGTCGATCGCGAAGAAATATCAGAAGCGCAATCTTGAGTTCTTGGATCTGATTCAAGAAGGTTCATTGGGCTTAGAGCGCGGGGTTGAGAAGTTCGACCCGACTCGTGGGTATAAGTTCTCGACCTACGCTTACTGGTGGATTCGTCAGGCGATTACAAGAGCGATCGCTCAACAAGCCCGCACGATCCGCTTACCGATTCACATTACTGAGAAGCTCAACAAGATTAAGCGTGTTCAGCGTGAGTTGGCTCAGAAGCTGGGTCGGGCTGCTACTGCCGCTGAGATTGCGGCTGAATTAGAGCTTGAGCCAGATCAGATTCGTGAGTTTCTGATGATGTCTCGTCAGCCTGTCTCGCTTGATCTACGAGTGGGTGACAATCAGGACACCGAGCTTCAAGAGTTGCTGGAAGATGATGGTCCTTCGCCAGATATGACCTTGACTCAAGATTTATTGCGTCAGGATCTTGAAACGCTCATGACTGATCTCACCCCGCAGCAGCGTGAAGTCTTGAGCTTGAGATATGGCTTGCAGGATGGGCATGAGTTATCGCTTGCGAAAGTGGGCGATCGATTGAATCTCAGCCGCGAGCGTGTTCGTCAGCTTGAGCGCCAAGCATTGGATCATTTGCGTCGTCGGAAGGCGAATGTGCGCGAGTACATCGCTAGCTAGGTTTCGTTTCTCACACTAGTTCTGGGGACATCGATCGATGTCCCTTTTTTTGTGGAATGCGATCGGTTTGCAATTTTGATGCCAATTCCGAAAAACAATGCGACAGATTCGGCGTTGACCCGACGATCGTAGAGACGTGATGGCATCACGTCTCTACCGGGATTTCGCGTTGGGACGACGATTCCCGGATGTGTTGCGTTAATGAACCGAATCGCGTCAATTTCGTACAAATTCTAAGACCGCTTGATTAAATCGATCGGGATATTCCAAATGCGGATAATGCCCACATCGATCGATGAATAAAGGCACTTCTGCATTCGGTAAAAATTCTGCGGCAACATGAGCATGAGCGATCGGAATAATTCGATCTTGTTTGCCCCAAATAATCAGCGTCGGTGCTGTGATAGCTGAAAGATTTTTCACGATCGGCTGATACACCGATTCTTTGACACCACGCAAACAAAGATTGGTACGTGCCATTTGGATCAGAGGCTCTTTTCGTCCAGGCAGCGCAAAGATGGGATAGCGCAGATCAATCCATTCTTGCGGAATCCGATCGACATCAAACACATTTTGTTTCAACATCGGACGCATCACAGAAGGAGCCGGTTGAAGCGATCGCACTGCAAACGGTAAAGTCGCTAATCGAGCCGAAAGCGTTACCTCTCGTCCTAATCCAAAACTGCCCACTAGCACTAACTTGTCAATTCTTTCTGGAGCCATTAATGCCAGTTGTAATGCTGCTCCACCGGACATCGAATGACCGACTAAAACCGCAGAATCGATCGACAATTTATTCATGAAATCGCGAATAAATTCCGCCTGAAACTTTAACGAATAGCAGGCTGAAAGCTTATCTGAACGTCCAGATCCCACCATATCGATCGCGATCACCCGATGCTTTCTTGCCATCGCAGGCAGATTGTAATACCAGAATTCCGCCGATCCTCCCGCACCGTGTAACAGTAGAATTGTTTGTTTTCCTTGTCCCGCTTGCCAAAACCGAGTATTAACGGAACCAACCTGCACATACTGATCGATCGGAGTCTGGGTTAGAAGCATTTTTCACCGTCTCAGAACAAATTGCGACCGACCGCAAACTTTCTTTACGTCGATCGTTACAAACTGAAAAAGAGTATACCTGCGGTCAGGAAGTTTGCGCGGGAAGTTCGATCAACTGTCCTGATCCGTTTCGGCAGAACTGTAATATGAAATACGGCACATGAGAAATGAACAGTCTGAGGTTCGAGAGATAGTTTCGGCTTTCTAAATGTGTTCTCTACATTTAGGAGTTCGATCATGCAAGTGGCTGAACGCTCGATGCGATACGAGCTTGGCGACTTTATTAGTACCGTCTGCTTTCGGGCAGTCATCACCGGAGTTGAAGAAGCATTAGGCGAAAAAGCAGCCGCGATCGCGTTTATTTCTGCGGGTCGCCAACGAGGTCGAAATTTAGCCGATGAACTGGGGCTAACGAATCGAGGCTCAGGATTTTCGCTGGAAGAAGCAACAGAAAAAATTGCTCATGCACTGGGACACAGCGGCACAAGATTATGCTGCGTCGATCAAATTGAAGTGCTTCCAGAGGGATTCAAAGTCTATACTCGTGAAACCATCTGCTCATACGGAGAACTGGAAGGCTCTTCGCGGAAATGCACCTACACATTAGGAGCGATTCAGGGATTTTTAGAAAGTTTCTTTAGCACCCGGTTGCGCGGTCAGCAAGTGGGATCAGTCCTGCGCGGTGACGCACACGATATTTTCGAGTTTCATGCTCGATCGATTTAATTTTGGAGTTTTTTACGATGGCGATCGATGTCGAAAAATTGAATGCAATCTTACATACTTTTGCAACCATAACTCCAGATATTCAAGGAGTTGCTTTGGTGACACCAGACGGACTACCGTTAGCCTCAAACCTGCCAATTTCGATGGACGAAGAGCGAGTGGCTGCAATGTCCGCTGCGATTTTATCGATGGGTGAGCGGATTGGACTAGAACTGACACGCGGCACGATCGAGCGAATCCATGTCGATGGTGAACAAGGTCCTTGTATTTTGACGAGCTGCGGCGAAGATGCGGTTTTTCTGGTGATGGCAACGAAACAAGCGAAACAAGGCATTCTCGCGCTGGAAATCAAACGGGCAGTCAATGACCTGAAAAAAGCGTTGGGATATCCCGTCTCTGATACGTTTCGACTCGTTAGCGGTTCGCCCAAAATCGGATAAACACCATGACTACGGTGGGGTATCAACTCCAGTTCCATCACGCGATCGAGCATGACCCTTACGATCTGGGTCATCTTCTACGCCAATTGCGTCATCACCTGCCCCAGACGGCTCGATTGCATCACTTCACCCAAGCAGAGATTGATTTTGAAGCCGCATATCACCGTTTAGATCCGTCTGCGGCGCAGTTATTACGATCGCTCGGATTGTTGGTGCAACCGTGTTTTAGTTCTGCGATCGCGGCGGTTCTCTTAGATTGCGAAGTCGAACAAGCCGCACCTGCAATTCAGCAATTGATTCAGGTGGGATTGCTCGATCCCGTTAGTCCCACCTGGTATTGTTTCGTGAATGAATCAATTCAGAAAAAAGCTCGATCGTATTTACTTGAAGATGCGATCGAGTTTCGTCATTCAGCGCGGCTCCGAATCATTCGCTGGTATCTCGAACTGTGTGAACAAATGAGTCTCTGTCTCGATCCGGCAACTCGATTTCAGATTGCACTGGCAGCCCGAAAAGGCAATTCTTT
The DNA here is from genome assembly GCA_015206935.1 of Pseudanabaenaceae cyanobacterium LEGE 13415. Classification (GTDB taxonomy): domain Bacteria; phylum Cyanobacteriota; class Cyanobacteriia; order Leptolyngbyales; family Leptolyngbyaceae; genus Leptolyngbya. The sequence continues at coordinate 10,927 of JADEXW010000068.1, forward strand.
TGTTGCAACTTTATCAACCGGGAAACGCTCTGAGAGTGTGGCTCAGAGTTTATTTTTGCTAGCGCTTGATTGGTTTGACGAAGAGAAATCGAATCTAATTTGGGCGATCGATGAGTCAAATCAGGTTAAAGCCTGGGAAACGACATTGCGATTAACTCAAAGTTTGGTGCGATTTTTTGATGTCAAAGCAGATTGGCGCAACTGGGAACACACGCATTTATTCGCTTGGGATGCGGCTCAAATGTTAGGCGATCGCATTCAGCAAGCTCAGATTCTCAATAGTTTGGGCAATGTTTATCTGCGCCAAGGACAATGGAAACGCGCACAGATGCGATACGATCGCGCTCTTAATTTATGTCGTGAACAAAATCTAACAGTGCAGGAAGCTCAGACTTTGGTGAATCTGGGAATTGTGCATCGATTAGAAGGACAAACCGAAAGCGCGATCGACCATTGGAAAAGTGCGATCGAGATATTTCCATCTGGCTCGATCGAACGCGAAAAAATCAGCAAATGGATGCAATCCCCAACCTGTCTTCCGCTGCAAACCGCTTTAGAAGAATTGGGCACTTCTGCGAACTCTCATCAAATTCTGAATGCCGTTGGGGGCGCGATTCGGTGGCTACTTCATCCGGGCGGATTGTATCCGCTCTGGTAAATCGCTCAGACCGCGTTATCATAAGAAAAAGTTAACTTATGTAAACAAGCGTGACTGCGACCTTTCGATCGACCGACAGCGCAATTCTGCCCACGACCTGGCATTGCCTTGATCCAATCTGGGAAGCCACCGAAGTTGAGATCCAGCAAGGTTTACCCCATAGCCAGCTTTCTCCCGCTTGGCAAATGATGTTATTAGGCGATGGTTCTCCAACGCGCCATCTACAGCTTTTAACCGGAGAACCGACTGAAGTTGATGTTTTAGATATGTCCCCGATCGGCTTTTCGACGGACAATGCACCGAGCGCGATCGAACAAATTCCGGGTAGTCGATTGCGAAGGCAAATCTGGCTTAAAACCGCTTCCGGTCAGCGTTTAGGATATGCGGCTTCCTGGTGGGAATTAAGTCACGTTGATGAATATTTGCAGAATCGATCGCAGCCGATCTGGGCGAATTTATCGCGATCGCGTTTAGAGCTATACCGTGAGATCAAAGGATTGCATTATGGTCGATCAGCGGCACTAGAAGCGGCGTTTGGCTATTCCGCTCCATTTTGGGGACGGCATTATTTGTTCTGGCATCATGGCAAGCCGTTTACGCTGATTTATGAAGTGTTCTCACCCTATCTAGAAAAGTACTTAGGGAAAGCGCAAGATTAAGCAGCCTAGCTAACCTGATAAATAACAGGGCGATACTTGGGTTCTGGAATGGGTTTACCTGCGGATCTTGCGGCTTCAAGCCATGCAGATTTTGCAATTTCAACCTCGCGAACCGCTTCCTCTAGAGTTTCACCAAACGCAGAACAGAATTTTAAATCTGGAATGTCTGCGATATAGCCTTCATCTTCTTCGCTATAAAACACATTGATGTGATAGTCTTTCATGATTCTTCTCCAAAGTTTTCAGAACTCAGACTGGATTGCTCAATTAGTGTGAGAAATTGTCTGATTTGATAGGATTTTGCCTGTCCTTTGCTATTTTGAAGATTCACTATTTCAGGGACAGTTAAAAGGGTGACTACCACTCACTCTTGAGCGTGAAAAGCCGAACGCTTCAACCAGTGTATCCATTTCTTCAAAGGCGATATTCTTCTGATTGTTGAGGATCTTTTCGAGGAGTTTCCGTTTTTTCGTCATGGTTATTCCTCAATCACCTCGACTAAATCTTCGATCGACACTCCAAACACCCGCGACAATTTAATCAAGGCGGTGTAATCAATCAAAGCAAGATCAGCCTTAGCATAATTTTTCACGGTCGCATAGGGAATTTCTGATCGGTTTGAGACTTCTCGTAGCGTCCATCCCTTCTCATCTGCAAATGCTCGAACCTTTAGACGAATTTTCCCCATCAATTTGACAAGGCTAAGATCTTAGCCTTTAATAGCTGTAATCAACGCGATCGCTCTCACGTCTGGAAAACGTAGAAGCGAACACGCGCAGCGTGAGCCGAAGGCACCGCGGATCTCACAATGGAGACGAAACTCATGATACCAGCCCATCCTAATAATGATGCGGTTCCTGATTCCGCTGCCGAAAATTATCGAATTCGCTTACATCCGTGGTGCATTATTCGCCTCTTACCCAGAATGCAACGGATTGTCGTCCAGCGATTTCGGACTCGTACCCAAGCTGAAGAATATCTCAGAATCCTGCAAAACCTGATGCCCACTACAACACATCAGATTGTGTTCGATCCAGAAACAGAATAGATTAAGAGATGTAAAGTTCTCTGTCTTTCTTTCATGCCACCCCTCGGAAAACCTCGCCCACTCTGGAAAGTTATTCTCTTTTCCGCCTTAACTGGATCGCTTTACTACGGCTATTACAAGTGGATTATTCAAGACGAATTACGAGCCTACCAAGGTAAAGGATGGTCAGGTGCGCTCTGCCTCCTACCCTTCGTGACTGGAGTCGCCTTACCGCAGGCACTTGCGACCTTCGATCCCGACGTTCCCGATTGGTTTAGGGGGTTTTCGATCTTAGGAGTCATCTGGATTTATATCGTGCAGTTTCGTCTCTATCGCGATGTGAATGACCTGTACGATCGCGCAAATCGGAAAAAGCCGCTCACCGTCTGGTGGTTGTTCATCCCAGGCTTAAATTTAATCGTGGGATTACGCCAGATTCACTTCCTTTGTCAATACTGGGCAGAACAGCAGGGCGAAACCTTTACAGACCCGATCGCAAATTCAATCTCTTGGCTCTCAAACAACACATGAGCCACACATCTGCTACGCTCTATAAATACCGATTTCCATATCGGGATTCGGTTGTTTCCTTGTTCCTACGCATTTCTAGCTTATGACTCACCCCGACGATATCGCCCCCCACGGCGGCAATTTGATTAATCGCATTGTCACTG
>JADEXW010000435.1 GCA_015206935.1 Pseudanabaenaceae cyanobacterium LEGE 13415
CACTCAGCCATGTTTGCACCTCAGTTCTCATTTGTAGCAATGCACCTGGATGACTCAGCATCGACCACCACCCCCAAAATGTTCGCAACATTTCTAGGGTTCCCAAAATCTACAACTGTAGTACTAGTCATCTTAAAGGCTTTTACGGCTATGAAGTCAAGAATCGTTTTTAATAGAGTCAGATTGTCTCAGCGGAATCCTATGGTCAAGATTCTTCATCTGTCTGATATTCATCTCGGTAGTGGATTCGTTCACGGCAAAATCAATCCCGAAACTGGATTGAATACGCGATTAGAGGATTTCGTTGCGACTTTAGGCAAATGTCTCGATCGCGCCATTTCTGAACCCGTCGATTTAGTTTTATTTGGAGGTGATGCGTTCCCAGATGCGACTCCACCGCCATATATTCAACAAGCGTTTGCGAGTCAATTTCGTCGGCTTGCAGATGCGGGAATTCCGTCAGTGCTGTTAGTGGGAAATCATGATCAACATTCTCAAGGAGCAGGCGGCGCAAGTTTGTGTATTTATCGAACGCTGGGCGTACCGCATGTGATAGTAGGCGATCGATTAGAAACACATCGTCTTCAAACCCGAAATGGGGACGTTCAGGTCATTACATTGCCGTGGTTAACGCGATCGACATTATTAACTCGTCCTGAAACAGAAGGATTATCGATGTCGGAAGTCGGACATTTGCTACTCGATCGATTACGAGTGGCAATGGAAGGCGAAATCCGAAAACTCGATCCGACGATTCCAACTGTGTTACTCGCTCATTTGATGGTGGATGCTGCAAATTATGGTGCAGAGCGGTTTTTAGCGGTTGGAAAAGGGTTCACGATTCCATTGGAATTTCTAACTCGCGATGCGTTCGATTATGTGGCTTTAGGTCATGTCCATCGCCATCAAATTTTGTCAGAAAATCCATTAGTGGTTTATCCCGGTAGCATTGAACGAGTTGATTTTAGTGAAGAGAACGAGGAAAAAGGATACGTTCTAGTCGAAGTCGATCGAGGTTCCACAGAACTAGAATTTTGTCCGTTATCTGTGCGATCGTTCTGCACGATTGAAGTCGATTTAACTGAATCTGAAGATCCGCACACAGATCTACTCACCGCGATCGAGAAACAGTCGATCGAAGATGCAGTCGTTCGAGTTTTATATCAAGTGCGTTCAGAGCAAGTTGATTTAATTGATGATGCTGATTTGCATACAGTGTTGTCGATCGCGCATACTTATACGATTCAAGCAGAATTGTTATCGCAAATGTCGCGATCTCGTTTACCTGAATTGGGAGTTGGAAGTGCGATCGAGCCTTTAGACGCGCTCAAAGCTTATCTTGCGAATCGGGAGGATTTGAAGCTTTTAGCTGATCCGATTCTGGAAGCGGCAAAAGCATTACTCGCACAAGAAGAGTTCTATATCGAATCCGATTCTGGAGAAATGGAAGTCGTGCAAACTCAACTGCGTCTATTGTAGAAAGCGATTAGATTCCAAAACTAATGTGATCCTCCTGATATGAAGGTGGTTCCACATGAATCATCACCCGGACTGGACTGTAACGCTCAATTAATCGCGCTTCCACTTCTTCAGTAATTCGATGGGCGGTTTCAACATCTTTCGCATCCACAATCAAGTGCATTTCGATAAAGGTTTGCCGTCCAACGACACCACGAGAGGCAATATCGTGACAGTTAATCACACCCGGAACTGTCATCGCGATCGCATGAATCGCTTCAGGTGCGATCGCAATTTCATCGACTAACCAAGGTAAGTTCTGTTTCAGCACATCCCAACCGCTATAAAACACAAGAATTGCAACGGGAAATGCGAGAACAATATCTAACCATTGCCAGTTAAACAACCAAATTCCTAACAATCCTGCTAATACCCCGATCGTGACCCAAATATCACTGGCGGTATGTCGAGCATCGGCAATCAGAATCGGACTATTTACCCGCAATCCTTCTCGCCGCTCATAAAAGGTGACAAAGATATTGACACCGAGAACAAGCAGCAATAACCAAAGTTCCGAAGCACTAATCCGCACAGGTTCATTGGCATGAGTCATTCGCTCGATCGCGCCTTGCAAGATTTCAAAGCAAGCTACTCCTAAAAACGCAGCAATTCCCAAAGCGCCGATCGCTTCATATTTCTGATGTCCGTAGGGATGGTCTCGGTCAGGAATTGGGGACGAAAATCGGCTGGATATTAAGCCCAAAATATTACTAGCACTATCAGTTAAGCTATGTAACGCATCCGCAAGTAGGCTCAATGATCCGGTGAGCCATCCGACTACCGCTTTGAGAAGTAGAACCAAAATGTTTAATAGCAAAGTGATTAATAGAACCTTGCGAACCGTTGATCGATTATCGATAACCATACGAATTCATAATTGCGATCGCTTAAGTGTAGATCTGAGATTTAAAAAATGCTCGAAAGCTTTACGATCAATGAAGTCTGAGTTTTTATATTTGACAAAATTCTCAAGTTCAAAGCGCGATCGCGTTTATTTCTAAAACGAATCTGCGATCGAGTTCTCGAAATTGTTGTGAAAGATTATCAGCTAAAAAATTACAATAACTGAGGACAATAGAAAAACAATCATGACTCAATTCACTCTGAATCTAGAAACTGGCTCTGTCAGCTTCCGTTTCACTCCCGAAGCTGCCCAAGAGCTAAAAACAAATCTAAATGAATTAATGGGACGATTAAAAACGACTGCAACGACTACCGGAGGGAGACCCGCACCCCAACCTTCGATGGAATATCGCTACACTGGGGATGTATTTCTAGAGCTATTTTGCAATCCGAACATTTGGGCTTCTCCGTTTGCGGCAAGAGTCCTTGTGACGTTGAGAGACGATCGCATTCGACTGAATACCGAAGCTGAACTGAGCCGCCTAATTGAAGATGTGAATCAATTTCTTGAACAACATTCATGAAGCGCACGATCGTTTGGTTTCGTCGAGATTTACGTATTAGTGATCATGCTCCCTTGCACCGGGCGGTTTCTCGTGGAGCCGTGATCCCTGTTTTTATCTTCGATCGAGCTTTACTCCATCATCCCGAAACAGGTTCAGCGCGAGTCGCATTTATGCTGGATTGTCTACGATCGCTTGATGAAGCATTACGCGATCGAGGTGGACGTTTAATTCTCCGATTCGGTGATCCGGTTGAAATTCTACCGAATCTGATTCGAGAAACTGAAGCAGATGGTATCTATGCTTACATCGACTATGAACGTATCTATGGACGAGTCAGAGATGCCCGACTCAATCGCGCTTTAGAAGAGCAAAATTTCAGAATTCGTTGGTTTGAGCCGACTGCTGGAACTTCGGAATTAATGCCTTACGGTGACTATCGAAAGTTCTGGTATCGCGAAATGACAACGGAAATGTTGCCGACTCCGATCAACATTCCAACTCCAGATGATGTGTTCAGCGAACCGATTCCAACCTTGACCGATTTGGGATTATTACCGGATAGCAAACCGATTCCGCCTGCTGGAACGAATGCTGCAAGAAGACTACTACAAGAATTTTTAACCGAGAAAGTCGATCGATATTATTGGCAACTTTCATATCCAGGTGCAGAAATTACATCGGGTTTAAGTCCGCATATCAAATTCGGAGCAATTTCGATTCGAGAATGCTATCAAACAGCGCAACGTTTATTGAAATACGATAGTAATCAGAAAATACAACGCAGTCGAAAACAATTCATTTCGCGATTACGTTGGGGAAGTGGATTCGCTCAGAGATTCCGCTATCTCCCGCAACTAGAACTACGATCGCTGTATTCCATTTTCGATAAAGAAGGTTGGGAGTTTGATGAAACCCTCTACGAAGCTTGGAAAACTGGACAAACGGGATTCCCAATCATTGATGCGACTGCTCGATGTTTAGAAGCGACGGGCGGATGGCTCTCAATGAACTTTCGATCGAGAGCTTTGTACTCTAGTTTCTTGAGCAATCTACTAGGAATGGATTGGCGTTATGGTGCGCTTCATTTCATGCGGCATTTGATCGATGGAGATTGCCCGATCGATCATTACCAATGGGCAATGCAAGCGGGAGTCACCCATTGTTTAGATAAAAGTTGGACGCGGATCTATAACCCAGAGCAAGCTGCTGTCGATCGATGTGACCCAAACGGCGAATTCATCAAAAAATGGGTTCCAGAACTTGTCAATGTTCCCGCAGTTCAATTAGGTCTACCCCCACGGGTTAAAGGTTATCCTGCGCCAATTTTGAATTATCGAGAAGCTCGATCGAACCGAGTACAACAATTAGAACAACAGCGATCGAACTTCCGCCAAAGTGCAAACGTTTTGCCATATCTCGCCCGAATGCCTGAATCAGTTGTACCCTTCGGACATGATCACTTTGAAAGCGAGATTTGCTGGGCACAGTTACCATCGCCTGATTTATTTCCCGCTGCGTTAGATTTGGACAACTTAGATTTAGAGAGATCGACGTGGCTTCGATCGTGGCTTGTCGCTCATGTGGAAATCAAGCCGCATAAGACCACATCCCGCCGTAAGAAGCCCAAAGCTGATCCAAACGTCATTCAATTAAGCTTGCTCGATTAACTATATTCAGTTAGGACACTTCGGAAAAGCCCCCAGCCCCCAATTCCTACTGTTTATACACATCTCTTTCTCACTGCGTTTAAGTCGTCTTCAGCCCCCTAAATCCTTACAGGTGTAGGTTTGTGTTGAAGTCATTACGATGAGTTCAAGAGCAACGCGAAAGTGGGCTGTGGAACTAAGGGTGGCATCCGAATTGGAAGCTGCTGGCTTAACCAGATCGGCAGCACAATCAAACCGAGGGCAAAACAAGATAACTGCCGCAGTTGAGGATGTTTAGGCGTTGGACGATTGGGAC
>JADEXW010000436.1 GCA_015206935.1 Pseudanabaenaceae cyanobacterium LEGE 13415
ATCGCAGTCTGGTTAATCACCAAACTCCACCGCTACCGAATGATTCGGATTGAAACTGAAAAAACAGGGTAAGACCAAAAGCCTTACCCTGTCCTAATTACAGCAATACCCCCAAGGGAATTCGAATACATTCGCTGGTCAGTGAAATCCAGTAGTCAAATAATTCCAAATCCCGTCTCTATTGGCACGTAGCAATTGAGAACAGGGGTTCTATGTGCTTTTTTACAGCACAATTGACAGTAGAAATATCGTCAATAGAGCCAGTACAACGGTGAAAGAAATGCCGATCGCACTTCCGATCACCAACAGAAAATCACGCTGCACATTCATGACACGATCGCGTTGAACGCGGCAATTCGATTGGCGCTGGACGAAAGATTTAGCGCTAATTGCTCTAGTGCCAGTGCTTGCTCTTTTAAGTTGATTGGATGCGATTGCAAATCGTTTAGTCCCTGCAATAGCGCGAACACCGCATAGTAAACCGTACAGACATTCTCCGGATTCACCTCATTCATGGCTCAAAACTCTCGAATTCTCTTTGGACAAAGTTCTCTAGATGTCGCACCCGATGCTCAAGCTTTTCATACTCTGAGCGCGATCGCGTACTGAAATGCTCGAACTTTTCCTTCATGCCGTTGAATCCGAGTGTGAGCGAATCTTGGAGATGTTCCAAGCGCAAATCATTCAGACTGCGTTCGTGATTCGATAAGGCAATTTGCGATCGCAAATCTGCCTGCATCGTTGCCACCGAGTTCCCCAATTTCCAAATAAAAATCAAAGTGGCGGCGATCGCAGAGACGATCGTGATTAATCCCAGTGCAATTTCAAGTTTGCTCATGCGACAGAATGAATAGCGGTAATTTGTGAATCCGTTAATGCAGCGTGAACGATGGCAGCTCCCTGCATCGTGATGCCGTTGGCAAACGTCGATCGATGTTGCCCCGCCACAAACACGGTAGACCAGCCGATTTTCCAGTGCCCCACGTAATTCGCAGCTCCGGTTGTCGTAGACTCTGCAACCTTCACCCCGTCGATAAAAATCGCGGTGGTTTGTCCAGATCCCATTCGTGCGACGAGCGTATGAGGTTGCCCGTCTCGATAGTCGCCTGGGGCGCTGAGGAAGAACGGCGATCCAATCCAGTTGTACAGAACGACTTGCCCTTGTTCAGTGAGATAAAGTGAGCGATCGTAGCCCGTAGACCAGCTTGGAGCAGGTTCATTACTAAAGCCAAAAAAGCTTCCGCTTGCAGTGCTAGTCGCTCGAAATCGACAAATCAGCGTGTAAGCAGCAGGGGCGTTCATTTGCTGCAATAGCGAGATTGCCCCCGCGTTGAACCGGACACTCGCGCCGGCTCCGTTAGTCAGGAGTGAGAATTGCTGTTGCAGGTATGAGCCACTATAGCTTCCGATCACATTGCCTGAGAAGTTGCGAGCATTGCTATCCGTATCTTCTAGCCTCAATAGCGCGTAGGGGTTAAATTCCTGTAGCAGGTCATAGTAACCCGCGAGCGCAATGATTCTGTGAATCCGCAATGCTCGTAAAATCTCGATCGTCGTTGCCCTGAGTGCGATGGTATCAGCCCCCACAGGTGGATCGGCGATCGGGGGAAGTGGTTCAGGCGATCGTGGCTGACGACGAATCGGCGGCATTATTCAAACTCCGTGATTCGTGCCTGACCGTTGGCGGCTGTCCACATCGCAGAGACGATGCCTGTAAACCCTTCCAATTCGTAACCATCCCCATCATTGCTAATGGCGATCGTGTGATTTGTTGGCGAAGCTGCTTCGCCAAAGGCAAGATACATCGTTGCGGTGGAATTGTTGATCACAATCAGCTTTTTGCGGTTGGGATTCGGTTCAAGTAATGTGAGGGTTTGGGTAGATGCAGCGATTGTGATGACGTTGCCAACAGCGGCGCTCACCACCGTTGCAATAGGACTACCAGACGAGATAAACGGCATAGATGAAACCTCAATTTCAACAGTTCGAGATGTAGTAAAAATTGGTAGTCTGATTGCCAGTGAGCGACTGCGAAAGAATGGAGGCGCTTCCAGATCCAGAATTTTGGCGTGAGCCGTTGTGAGAAAGCGGCGATCATCGTAGATCAGAATGTCATCCGGGTCGGTTGTATCTGCCTGAGCAATCCAGACGGGCAATCCTGGAGCCTCAAACCTCAATCGCACGTAGCCCAAATCAGGTGAGATTACAGGTGTATACTGCCAATCTTGCGTTGCTGAAATGGTTGCAAGCTGAGTCCAGGTCATAACATCAGTTCAATCAGAGATTTAAGTTCAGCAATTTGGCTAGATAACTCAGAAACGCTGTCGTTTGAGCCTTGCCATACATCAAGCGTTACTGTCCAATCAATTGCACCTTCAACATCGTAAGGAACGCCTCTAAGGGCAATAACGCGATCGCTCCAGCACTCCGGCTGAATGAATTGATAGAGATCAGTTTCGCGCTTTGCCCATAGGCGTTTGATGCCGTTCAATTCAACCGGAGCATAAGCGGAAGCCTGAGCAATCAAGCCTTTTCGACCAAGTGGCGGTTGTGAATGCTGTATCCGAAACCAAACTCCGGATACAGCGGGTGTGAACAGCCACGACTTACTGAGCGTGTATGTTCCAACCGTGACCCACATCAGACCCGTACTCGTTGTCGTGCAGGACGGACTTTATTAACCTCAGATCCAAACACATCAGCCCCGATCAAGGTGTTAATAGGAGCGAGAGCGCTGGCAAGTCGAACAACGCTACGCCCGTTTTTCAGCGATAAACGCAACTGAAGGATCGGAAATTCAGCATAGCGATCGCGCGTCAGATGTTCTTCAACTTCTGCATTAGCAGGCAAATCAGCTTCGGGAATGACTCCCAAGCCTGGAAGAATTGCAGGTGGATAAGCAGTCGCACGAGCAGCAAATTGATAGTATCTGCCCGGAAGTTTAGAGGGAATGTAGAAACGTGGCATAAGTAGAAAAAAGAATGAGTGAAACAACAAATTCAGCAATCGAATCAGCAACGTTACAGCAACAGATTCCGACGAACGGGAAGGACATCCTTGACTGTTGAGCCAAATAGCGCCGTGCCGATCAAATCGGTCATTGCGGTTTGCAGCATGTCCATGTCACATAGGCGTGTACGCGATTCACCGTTTTGAAGCTTGATTCGGACTCGAACGATCGGATAATTTGCGAACGTGCCGCGACGGGTAGGCACTCCACCCGTGGGAAGAACTGTGGACACTCCTAGTGCAATGCCTAGCGCTTCTGGATAAGCATTCTCGTCAGCGGTGAACTCATACCAAATGTTCTGCGCGTCGTTAACTTTGATGTACCAGCTTTTTTTAGCCATGAGAAAAACTTGATCAACTGCTGTAGTTGTTCCCTGGCAAGAGTTTTAGGCTTTTGTGCGCGATTAGATGTCAGAGTTGGGGTTTAAACCCCAAGGGGATCGATCAGCTTAGTGGCGGTTCATCGACGAGCCACCAGCGCGATTGCATTTTGTAGGCAGTGACGCGATCGCGCAAAATCAAGCTGATCACACCTTGGTAAGAGTAACCGTACTTTCGAGCGTACTGGCGAGTAGAAATTAACCCGCTTGGATCAGCGGGTAATTTGCGAAACTTCTGCTTCCAAAATGGGAATCGCTCATCACTCATCATCTTTGAAATACCGAACCCATGTAGGTTTCATGTCCTGCTGTCCGGTTGCGAAAAATTTCGCAATTCTCGGATGAACTGCAATATTTTTAAGGTTTTGCCCTTGTCGAACACCGATACTCAAATGAGCATTTTGGCGAAGATTTGGATTAATCACCGCGCTTAATTGCTCGATCACGGATTCCGCCGCTTCCTGATTCTCGCAATTGATGATTAATTTCGAGTTGTCATCAAGTACCAGAATCCCCATTGATTGCCCTTTGATATAACTCGGAAATAGCTCTTTTCGGGTCTGCTCACGATTCAGTCGATAGTGAGGAATGGTTAGGGCATACATCGGAGCGCCGTATTTTGGTTTTCCATCTTTGAATCCAATGACCTCCGCATATTGCACCACTAGCTGAGGACGGTCAGCCCCTAAGCGAACCTGCCACCATTCTGGGACTGCTGCAATGCAATCCTCTGTTTTTTCTCGGCAGTCTTCAGACTGAAGCTCAAAAATGCGATCGTGCAACTCCTTGATATTTCCGGCTTCAGTTTGGGGCACTTCCAGCGAAATTAAATCAAAGTCCGCTACATCCTGATCGTTTGCAGGATTGGTTTTACAAGCTCGAAAAATTTTGACCTCAATGCGCGTCGTTGGGCAGTCTGGGCGCTTGATCGTGCAAACTTGCGATTTCACTGTTTCGATCAGTTCAGCGGTTGCTTTGACTTGCTCAGAAAGTCCCTGTAAGCCACGACCGCGATAGGTGATTGCTCTGCTCTGTTTGTCATCGCAGGCGGTGTTATCGACGGTTCCAGTAATGTCGATCGAGAGCTTAGTATCGATTTCATTTACCTTGTTTCTGACCAAACCGAGTGTGATTCCAAGCTGAGTCAACTGTAGGCGCAATGCAGCAAGTGAAGCATTCACAGTCGCAAATCCAGCGGCGATCGTGGCGAGAACTGCGGCTGTTTTGGCGGTAATGAGAGCCATGATTGCTCCGGTTGCAGTGGCAAGCGCGGTTAATAATCCCGCAAATGCTGCACGTATCTCTACTAAGAGAGAACGAAGGTCTGTTCTTACCTGATTAATTAATGCTGACAGCTCACCTACTTTTCTCAAAATCTCATTGTTCTGACGCTGAATAGCCTCACCAACAATACCGAGTGTTTCACGAGTAAACTTCACCCACTTGAGAATCTCATTGTTCTGACGCTGAATAGCCTCACCAACAATACCGAGTGTTTCA
>JADEXW010000437.1 GCA_015206935.1 Pseudanabaenaceae cyanobacterium LEGE 13415
GCTCGGAGATGTTTATAAGAGACAGTGATTCTACCTTGCTCGATCGCTGTTCTTGTTCATGTCGTTCTAAAATTTCCTCAGCAGTGTCGCTGAGAGTTCGATCGCGATAAGGAATTGCCGCACGAGTGTTTAAATGCTCTTGCTCCATCTGCGATAAAGGATGCAAAGTTTCAGCGTTCCAAGCGGCGATCGTACCTTGTGCCCAGTCATGCGGAAGATGCAATTCTCCCAGCGGAATCGTTCCGATCTGTAATCCTGCTTCGATTAATGCAGTCCGAACGGATGCCGATCGAGAATAGGTTGCCAGCTTTCCATCGGGTGCAAGACACTGAGCTACCCGCTTAAAGAATTCGACTGTCCAAAGCTGAGGGCAACGACGGGGAGAGAACGGATCAAAGAAGATCGCATCTGCTTGGAAGTGATTTAACTTTTGGATCGTTTGTCTTGCATCTCCAATTAGCAATTGTGCTTTAAGATAATTGTCTTGATAGTTGTGCTGTTTCGCGATCGATTCTAGAACGATTTGAACATCCGATGCCCAATGTTGTAGAAGGGGTGCAGCACTGATCGGAACGGTTGGATCAAGCTCTAAACCATAAATTTCAATAGTGCAAGTGGGATTCACGTTACGAATCACCTCGATCGCGGCTGCGGTGTTATATCCCAATCCGTAGCAAACATCAAGCAGTTTAATTTGAGATTGCTTTGCTTTTTTCTGTAAGTCGATCGCATCTGAGAACTTTTGAAACGCTTCTGTTTTCGCGCCTTGATAGCTGTGAAATGCTTCTCCAAATTCTTCAGAAAAGAATGTATAAGAGCCGTCTTGTGTTAGTTGTGGAATCCAATCTGGCATACCGAGTGAATAGCGCTTGTTTTATTCTAGAAGTAGCGTTGGTAAAGATAGGACGATGTTTAAAGTTGTAACTCGTGAGGTCGATCGAGAGTTCGATCGTTGGATTGATGCTCTCGAATTTGCGAAATCTCTGATGCCTCAGTGTAAGTGGTTTCAGGATGTGCGAATTTTCGAGAAAGGGAATTTAGTCTGGGTGTATAGTCGATCGCATAAATTTCCGCAGTTTGTGGGCGCAGGAGTCTACGATCGACTAGCGAAACGTTTTCTACTAGAAACAGCCGTTGAAGAGGGCTTAATCGAGATGAATGAGGAACCCACAGAAGAATGAGTTCCTCTGAATCTTATCGAGTGTGTGGCGATTGATAGTAGATCTTTGATCCGTGGTCTGCCACAAAATGACAGGCAAAATAGGACTTAAAGAAGCTCTTCCAAATCGGCTCATTCGACTTGCGATAGTAGCCACCTAAGACAGGCTTGATCGCTTCTGTCGCTTCTCTCAAACGATAGTGCGGCATGTTTGAGAAAATATGGTGTGCAACGTGAGTCCCAATATCATGGTGAATCGGATTAAAAATTCCGTAATCTCGATCGATAGTAGACAATGCACCTTTAAGGAAGTACCAATCTTCACCGCGATACCAAGGAATATCGTCTTCGGTATGATGCAAGAACGTGACCAAATCTAACCAAATCACGAATACAACATAGCCACCCAGATAGTACTTCAGCAAAAACAGAAATCCGAATTGGAACGTTAATGCTGCAAGAAATCCAATCATTGCCAACCAGCAAACGGTACTTACAATGATGTCATTGCGCTCAGAGGGCTTAAACAAGGAGCTACTCGGCATAAAGTGAGAGCCTTGTTTACCCGGCGATCGACGAAACAGATACAACGGATAAGCAATCAGCGGCAAATAAAACCGCATCAGCTTTTCCAAAACTCCCATCTCTGCATACTTCGATTCCGTCACCGGATACCAACTTTCATCGGTATCAATGTTGCCTGTATTGGCGTGATGCGTCCGGTGGCTAATTCTCCAACCATGAAACGGAACCAAAATCGGAGAATGCGACAAATGACCGATTAAGTTATTCAACCATTTGTGCTTGGAAAATGAACCATGTCCACAATCATGCCCAACCACAAATAATGCCCAGAACATTGTGCCCTGAGCAAACCAGAAAATTGGAAAAAACAACCAGGAATCAAGATAAGCCGCAATTGCGACCAGCCCTGCAATGAGACTGATATCGAGGAAGAAATAAAAGAGCGATCGAGCCGTCGAAGGTTCAAAACAGCGATCGGGAATTGCGGAACGGACATCTTTGAGGGTAAACGGTAGCTCCTCACGGGTATAAACGTCTGCAACCGGGATAGACGGATTCGGGTAAACTTGCACGTAATTCTCTAACGAAACGATATGTAGCCCAGCCATTTTACAGCTTTAGTTGCTCTGGGTGTAACAGTATGTTTCGCAGATTAGAATTGATCGCTACAAAGAGTATTCACAATTAATCTTATGCAAATTTTGCCACCATTACCAACAACCAGCCACGAATGGATCATTCTCAAAATAATGTGTTACATTGGAAATGATTAACTGAAGTCAACATATCGATTGAAAGGACATGAATGCTGATGTTCACCGATGTTTGAATCCTGCTTCAAACACTGTTATTAATTCAAATCCTGATCACTTTACTGCTCGACACTGGGAAAGAACAGTCAAGCAAAAGCTTCTCTCGCTTCGTTGAGGCAAAGCTTGCGGGTTCGTAGTGTCTATTTTTAGAAGTTTTTGCCTGAATTAACTACTTCTGTTGGCTTTGAGCCAAAACTTTGTGGCGACTAATTTGCATCGCTTTAGATGTTGACGTTTCCACTGAGGGTTTCGATCGACTTAATTCGCATTGAATCAGGAGTTTGAATCATGATGATCTTCGATCGCCGCGCAGGTTGGTCTGCGGGGTCACAGTTTTATATGAACTTGCTTCATTGGCTCTCTTTCTACTGGATCAATGTAGTTGCGATCGCACTCTTGTTCGTAGCAGCAACGTTATCTCTCTTCGCATTCATCGACTCAGCATCAATTCAATTAGGTCAGCGATCGGTGTCGAGTGCGTTGTTCTTTAGTGATTGCACGCTCAACGAAAGTACACCGTTCTATGGCTACCGTTTAGCATTGCTCTACAACTTTGGTTGTCGAATTGCACAACAACTGATGTAGTAGTTACCCAGCAAAAACACTGTGATTTGAAGACTGTCGTTTTGAATCTTCAAACCAGAATGTATTGTCTTAATTGCAGAAAGAAAATGACACAGCACGTACTAATTTTGGGTGGAAGTGGACGAATTGGCAGCCAAGTTGCAGCAGATTTACTTGCTCATACAAAGGTAGAGGTCACGATCACAGGTCGCAATCCCAATGCTGGGCAGAAAGCTTGCCAAGCCCTAAATAATGCACTCCAAGCAGCGACAATGCCTCGCTGTCGATTCGTTGTAGTGAACTTAGACAACTGGGAAGACTTACAACGTTCGATCGCACTCTCAGATTTAGTGATTCACTGTGCAGGACCGTTTCATCACCGCAATGCAAGCGTGCTAAAAGCTTGTATTGATAGAGGGGTGAACTATGTCGATGTCAGTGATCATCCCTCGTTTACTTGTAAAGCGATCGCGCTAAAAGCGAAAGCCCAAGCCGCAGGCATTACCGCGATCGTCAATACTGGAATTTTTCCAGGCATCTCAAATAGCATGGTGCGACGAGATATCGAACAACTGGATCAAGCAGATAAAGTGCATCTGAGCTATGTGGTTGGTGGATCAGGAGGAGCAGGATTGACGGTGATGCGCTCAACCTTTCTCGGATTACAGCGTCCGTTTGAGGCGTGGATCAACGGGAAGCGAGAACGAATTCAGCCTTATAGCAAACGCGAAGTGATTGATTTTCCGCACTATGGCAAGGTTGGCGTTTATTGGTTCGATATGCCTGAATCTTTCACAGTGGCGGATACGTTTCCAGTGAGAACGGTTGTGACGAAGTTTGGATCAGTGCCACGGGTCTATAATGCGTTGACTTGGAGCGTAGCGCGATCGTGTCCTCCGAGACTGTTGCAATCGAATCTCGTGATTGAGTGTCTGTCGCGTGTGAGTTCTGCTCTGACTCGAATCAGCGATCGCTTTAGTGGTGTGGGAGTTGCAATTCGCTCCGAAGTGATTGGAGTGAAGCATGGTCAACTAGTGCGATGTCGCTCCACTCTATTTCATCCGAATACTGCGATCGCGGCGGGGGTTGGAACTGGAACGATCGCTCAACTCTTGCTTTCTGGTGAACTTGAGCAACCAGGGATTTGGACACCAGAACAAGCGCTAACTACACCAATGTTTGATGCTGCAATGCAAAGTCGAGGGATTGAAATTCATCAAGAACTCTTTTCTAATCCGCTCGCTCATCCCACTGAAGTTTCATTTGCTGCCCTATGTTAGATATGACTTTTACTCCGTTTCTGATTGCACTTTCCTTAACTTGCTTTGCAGTTCATACGGCGAGTACAGCTAAGGAAGAAATGGTTGGGATTTTTGCTGCGATCGTTGCGATCGTGAGTTTTGCTGTCAGTTTGTTCCTTGCACCTTGGATTGTGCAAGCAGCACTCTTGATTTTTGTCGTGGTGTTCTGGCGCAAGCTGGTTCCTCAATAGAACTTTGTGAATGGTCATGATTAAAAATTTTCTGCTTCTAAGGTGCATTGTCACTTGCATCGTTGTTGAGCTAATTTTCCCACCTTAGCATTCTTAGGTTTCGTCAATGGCCACGAATTCAGACCTTTTTGAACTTAGGAGAAGCTCAATGAAAACTCACAGAAAACTCAAACCACTGCAAGTTCAGCCCGTGATGTTGTCACCCAATGAGGCGAGCGCTCGCTTAAGTAAACTGCTCGTTCTCGATGTGCAAAATCCAAAGTTTGCTACCAGTATGATTCCAACTGCACAGCGCTTAGGAGTCGATATTGCACTGAAAGACATTGATAAAACTC
>JADEXW010000438.1 GCA_015206935.1 Pseudanabaenaceae cyanobacterium LEGE 13415
TCAGAAACGAAGGATGAACTCCTGCTTGTTACGGTCGCTGAGATTCAGCAGTATTTGAAAGTCGATCGAGCTTTGATTTATCAGTTTCAAGGAGAGCATCAAGGGGTCGTCGTGGCGGAAGCGATCGTGCATGGATTTACACCGAGTTTGAATGAGCCGCTTCCTGCGTTGATGTTTGGAGCGACTTCACGGCGAGACTATCAACAGCGTCCCTTTTTCACAACTCATGCTGCATCAGAACACTTAACGCCGTATCAATCTCAGCTACTAGAGCGATTTCAGGTGAAGTCTAGCTTGAGTATGCCGCTGGTGATCAATCAAGAAATTTGGGGATTGCTCGTCGTTCATCAGTGCGATCGTCCTCGCGACTGGGAGTTGTTTGAAATTAATCAGCTTCAGTGTGTCATTCAAGAACTGCGACTCAATCTTCAACCTGCTGAAGATCGCGCTCAAAAGCAAAACCAGGCTGAACAAGACAGAATTATTGAGAGAGTCATTCATACCATTCACCAAGCCACCGATGTTAAGAGCGTTTTTCAAACTACAACCAAAGCAGTCCGGCAACAATTAAAGTGCGATCGTGTTGCGGTTTATCGCTTTGATGCTGACTGGGGCGGCAGATTTGTCTCCGAATCAGTCGGGAAAAATTGGGTTGAACTGGTCGGGCTGAATCTGGAAACAGCTTGGAGCGATACCCATTTGCAGAACACTCAGGGGGGACGCTATCGCCACCATGAACCCTTGGTGGTTGATGATATTTACCAAGCGGGATTCGAGCCGTGTCATATCGAAATTCTGGAAGGATTTGAAGTGAGAGCGCAAGCGATCGCACCCATTTTTGAGGGCGACAGGCTCTGGGGATTGCTCGCTGCTTACCAAAATTCAGGATCTCGCCACTGGACTCCAAATGATGTGAACTTGCTCGTACAGGTCGGGCGACAGTTTGGACTAGCCATTCAGCAAGCGGAATATCTCGACCAGCTTCGCGCTCAATCTGAGCAACTTGCGAAAACCGCAGAACGAGAACGAGTCATTGCAAAAACCGTCGATCGGATTCGGCAATCGCTCGATCTGCAAACCACGTTAAAGACAACTGCAAAAGAAGTCCGGAATTTCTTGAATGTCGATCGTGTGGCAATTTTCCGCTTTCATCCAGAGACGGGCTACAGTTCAGGAGAAACGATCGCGGAAGAAGTCACACCCGGATTAGTGTCCGCCTTGTCGCATAAAGTCACCGATCACTGCTTTAGTGAGGGATTTGCTGAACAATACCGTCAGGGACGAGTCTTTGCAACTCCAGATATTTACCAAGCAGGACTGCAAGAGTGCTACATCGAAGTCCTGTCACAGTTTCAAGTGCGAGCGAATTTAGTCGTGCCCTTGCTCAAAGGGGAGGAACTGTGGGGCTTGTTCTGTATCCATCACTGCACCGCAGCCCGTGACTGGCAAGAGACAGATATTGAATTTGCGAAACAAATTGCAGCTCAACTCAACGTCGCAATTCAGCAGGGTGAGTATATTGAGCAGCTTCAGCACCAATCGCAACAAGTAGCAGAAGCAGCAGAACGAGAAAAACTGGCGAAAGAACAGCTTCAACGCGAGGTGATTCAGTTATTGACCGCCGTTCGACCTGCGTTGGCGGGGGATTTAACCGTTCGCGCTCCGGTCACAGAAACCGAAGTCGGCACGATCGCAGATGCCTACAACAATACATTGAATCGCCTGAAGCAAACTGTCATGCAAATGCAAACGGCTGCAACTCAGGTCGCGGACACGACACACGCCAACAATGGATCAATGAATCAATTGGCAATCCAAGCACAGCGGCAACTTGAGGCGCTCGAACAAGTGATCGGGCAAGTGCAAGCAATGGGAATTTCCACTCAGCAAGTTGAGACCGATGCCCAACAAGTCGAAGCGGCGGTTCAACAAGCCAACCAAATTGTGATGGCGGGAGATGCAGCGATCGATCGAACGGTCGATGAGATGGAAGACATTCGTGAAACCGTGATCGAGACTAGCAACCGACTTCAGCGGCTGAGTGAGTCTTCACAGAAGATTTCGCGAGTCGTTAGCTTGATTGGTCAGTTCACGACTCAAACTCAACTGCTAGCATTGAACGCTGCGATCGAAGCAACTCGTGCTGGAGAATTTGGACGTGGATTTGCCGTCGTTGCGGATGAAGTGCGATCGCTGGCGCGTCAGTCTGCTACGGCTGCCACTGAAATCGAGCAGCTTGTACAAGAGATTCAGGTGAGTACCACTGAAGTTGCCACCGCAATGGAGCAGGGACTAGAACAAGTGGCATCGGGAACCCAGGTTGTGACTGAAGCTCGCGAACATTTGAATGCGATCGTGCAAGCAACGGCACAAATTAGTCAGCGAGTTGCAGGGATTACTGAGGCAACCGAAGCGCAAACTCAACAGTCCCAGTCCGTCACTCAAACGATGCAGCAAGTCGCCGCGATCGCGCATCAGACTTCACACGATGTTGCAACGATTTCTGGGTCGTTCCAAGATTTGTTGGCGATGGCACAAGATCTACGATCGAAAAGTGAACAGTTCAAGGTCGGTAACGAGACGAATTCAACGATTGCACTATGAGCCTAGATCCAACGATTCGTGAGCAAGCTTATCAATATTTTCTGCAAGAAGCCCCCGAACTATTGCAAGCGATCGAGCGGGGACTGTTCAGCTTGCGAGAAGATTGGGGTATTAATGCTGTCAATAATTTGATGCGGACGACCCACACGCTGAAGGGAGCGGCAACGAGTGTCGGATTAGAGACGATCGCTCGGATTGCTCATTCGCTTGAAGACGTTTTCAAAGCGTTGTGTCAGCCGAATTTAGCGCTTGATCCAGAAGTTGAAGCGCTCTTGTTTGAGGGGTTAGAGTGTTTGCGATTGCCGCTGATGGCAGAACTGAATGGAAGCACGATCGAGGATGCAGAAGTGCTGAATCGAACCGCTGCTATTTTTGCCTTGCTACAAGAGAAGCTTGGAGATTGTTTTGGGCAAGAGCCGTATCTGCCAACCTCGGCGGAGCTTGGTTTTGATTTGACTGAATCGATGTTTGAACTGGGAGTCAGTCAGCGACTAGAGCAGATTGCAGGCTTGCTGAATGAGCAATCATCGGAGGCTGTCCGAATCGAGCTAACGACCCATGCGGAAGTGCTATTAGGTCTAGCAGAGTCGCTGAATTTAGTTGGATTTGCTGCGATCGCAAAAGCCACGATCGCGGCGCTTGATTATCATCCCGATCAAGCGATCGTGATTGCTCAGGCAGCGTTAGCCGATTTCCACGCGGGACATGCAGCAGTGCTGGCAGGCGATCGAATTCAAGGCGGTGAACCGTCAGAGACGTTACAGTTGCTTGCGACTCCGCCAGGGTTCGATTTTGCCGCAGATTTGCCCGGTGATGAGACTCACTCGCTCCTAGAAAGTATTTGGGGCAATTCGGAGCCAGAAGAAGCGTTTGATCCAAGCGCGATCGAGAGCTTGACTTCGAGTCCTTCGCCTCCAGAACCGCGTGTCAGTCCACTGAAGGAGTCAACTCCGAAAGACTCCAATTCACCTTTGCCTTCCGTTCGGGTCGCGATTAAGCATCTAGACCAGTTCAACTATGCGTTGGGAGAATTTTTTACCGAGTACAATCGGCACTCGCTTCAAACCGAGCAGTTCCAAACAGTGAGTAAAACCTTGCTGTATCAAGTGAAGCGGCATCAACAGCTTCTCACTCAGTTCCAGAATCAGACGCGGCGGAATCTTCAGTCCGTCAAGCCGTCACGTCGCTCGAAAAAAGGAAAAGCGATCGGTTTTGATTCCACAAAAAACCAGAACAACAACACAGAAACGATTCAGTCACTTTTGGATCAAACTATCCAGCTTTCGGAAACGGCAGAAGCCATTCATCTCATCGCGGAACAGATGAATCAACGATTAGGAAAGCAACAGCAACTCTTGTCGAGTACACAAGATGCGTTGATCGAAGCAAGAATGTTGCCGCTGGGAGAGATTTTTGGTCGTTTTCCTCAAACGCTGCACCAACTCGAAAACTTTCACAGTAAGCCCGTTGCTCTAAACCTACGCGGTACTGAAGTGCTAGTCGATAAAGCAGTTGCAGAAAAACTATTTGATCCGTTACTGCATCTAGTCCGAAATGCGTTCGATCATGGCATTGAAGCAACTGCGATTCGACAACAGCGAGGGAAAGCAGAAAAAGGGCTAATCGAGATTGCTGCTTATCACCACGGGCGGCATTTGGTAATTGAAATTCAAGATGATGGCAACGGCTTGGATTTTGATTACATTCGACAACGCGCGATCGAGCAGCAACGATTGTCGATCGAACAAGCCAACCATTTAAGCCAAGAACAGCTTGCAGAGTTACTTTTTGAGCCAGGATTTTCTACCGCGTCTCAAGTGAGTGATTTGTCAGGGCGGGGAGTCGGATTAGATGTCGTCCGCAATCAGATTAGCGCTCTGCAAGGAACGGTCACGATTCGATCGGAGTTGCATCAAGGAACAACATTTGTCTTGCGGATTCCGCTCAAGTTGTCGATCGCTCAGTTGTTTGTGTGTGAAGCGAATCGGAAAACTTATGCGCTATTAGATGACGCGATCGAGCAAATTCTAATTCCGCGATCGAGTCAAATTGAAGAGCGTAACGGCGGTAAATTTCTACGCTGGGGTCAAGGTGAAGACACGCAACTAATTCCAATTTATTCATTTGCTGAGGCGTTGGGAGATGAAGCTTCTACTGCCGTATTGCCACCTTTTTCGGGTTCTCATTTTGCTCATGAATCCTCGCATCCGGTGATCTTAATTCGCTATCACGATCAACTTTTAGGCTTAGAAGTGGATCAATTAATCAGTGAGCAGAAGTT
>JADEXW010000439.1 GCA_015206935.1 Pseudanabaenaceae cyanobacterium LEGE 13415
GCCAAAACCGATTGGCGGTCACAATGGGAATTAATCGATCGACTGTGCATCAATGGGTCAACGAAATTAGCGATCCCCTGGCTGAAGCGGTCACACACATGATCAAAGCCTTGCGGGAAATCAATAGTTCCGCTGCGGACGATTTTATCGATTTGTATCTAGAACGGCAATCCTCGCAACCGTCGTCCGATCCGCCTGAAGACAATCTGTAATTCTGCGACATCAATCGTTAAATAGTGCTAGAAAACGATAAGACAGGTCTGATGTAAGACAGGTTACAATCCAGAACACCGATCGTGATTTGAGCGTTAGGATACACTCTGTCCATTTGCGAATTCGGATTTTTTGGGAATCAGACAAGCAAACGCATCAAGCCCCCAAATTGTCAGAATTCATTGTTTAAGAAAAACAAAGAGATCTTCAACCTATGACCTATACTTCAACTGTCAATCCGGCTGACAGACTGAGTGCGCGTTTACCCCAAGCTCTGAAGCCTCTGGCAAGTATTGCCTATAACTATTGGTGGTGCTGGACTCCGGATATGATTTCGCTCTTTCAGTCGATCAATCCCGATGAGTGGGAGCGCTGTGGGCACAATCCGGTTGCACTACTGGAAACGGTGAGCTTCGATCGATTAACACAATTAGCTTCTGAACCGAACTATATGAGTCGGCTCAAAGCGCTCTCCGAACAGTTCACTCAGTATGTGAATTCGACCGATACTTGGTCGAGCCGGGTTGCTCCTCAGATTACACGAGAGCATCCGATCGCCTATTTCTGTGCAGAGTTCGGACTGCATGAATCGCTGCAAATCTATTCCGGTGGTCTTGGCATTCTCGCTGGGGATCACTTGAAATCGGCTTCTGATTTGGGTGTTCCTCTAGTTGGGGTGGGATTGCTCTATCGCCAAGGTTATTTCCGCCAAAAACTCAATCAAAGCGGTTGGCAAGAGGATTACTACATCAACAATCCATTCGAGCGTTTACCGCTGCAATTGTTGACTGATGCGAATGGACAACCGCTTGTGTTTGAAGTGCTAGTCCGGCATCGCAATGTCAAAGTTCAAATCTGGAAAGCGCAAGTCGGACGAGTCAGCTTGTTCTTGATGGATACCGATCGAGAAGATAACGATCCCATCGATCGATGGCTTACAGGTCACTTGTACGGCGGCAATCAAGAGACCCGAATTGCTCAAGAAGTGATTTTGGGGATCGGTGGCGTTCGGGCACTCAAAACTGTCGGGATCGAGCCAGCCGTTTACCATTTGAATGAAGGACACGCTGCATTCTGTTTGCTCGAAGTCTGTCGCCAAGAGATTGAGAAGACAGGTAAATCGTTCTATGACATTGAAAAGTCAGTGCGCGATCGCTGTGTTTTCACGACTCATACGCCTGTTCCCGCCGGTCATGATGTCTTCTCCGCTGACTTGATGGATTCGTTCTTCGCCAAGTACTGGGGACAACTCGGACTCTCAAGAGAGCAATTCTTAGCACTGGGCGCACGTCGATTAGGCGATCCTTGGGAACCGTTTGGCATGACGGTTTTGGCGTTGAGATTATGTCGATCGGCAAATGGCGTAAGTGAACTTCACGGAGAAGTGTCGCGCAAAATGTGGACAGTTCTCTATCCTGAAAAGAACGAAGATACTGTTCCGATCGGGTACATCACAAATGGCGTTCACGCTTCAACCTGGACTTCTGCAATGATGGCGGATCTCTATCGTAAGTATATGGGCGAAGATTGGACAACGAAAGTTCTTGATCCCCAAACTTGGGCGAAGATTGATAACGCACCGGATGAGGAAATTTGGTGGAGACATCAAATTCTCAAAGAACGGTTGGTCGCTCACACTCGTCAGAAAGTGAGAATTTCCCGACAAAATCGGAACGAAGATTGGAGCCTGGTCGAAGCAACGAATCATTTGCTTGATCCAAAGATTCTAACGATCGGTTTTGCTCGTCGATTCAGCCCTTACAAGCGGGGTGATCTACTGCTAAGAAATGTTGAGAAAGCACTACAAATCTTTAGCAATGATCAGCATCCGGTTCAGATTATTTTCTCTGGTAAAGCTCACCCAGCCGATGAAGAAGGCAAGCGGATTATTCAGCGAATCATGGAATGGTGTAAGACTCATTCAAATGTTCGCGATCGCGTTGCGTTCATCGAAGACTATGACATGCACACCGCTCGTAAGTTGGTGCAAGGGGTTGATGTGTGGTTGAACAATCCACGCCGACCTTTGGAAGCGTCTGGAACCAGTGGACAGAAAGTCTGCTTCAACGGTGGGCTTAACTGTAGTGTGCTGGATGGTTGGTGGTGTGAAGGCTACTTAACCGATGCCAATGGAAAACCGTTAAATGGTTGGGCGATCGGGGAAGATGCTCACACCAGCGATCAAGCACTGCAAGACAAGATCGATTCTGATTCACTCTATGACCTGTTGGAAAATCAAATCATTCCGCTCTACTACGACCAGGATGAGAACGGTGTTCCGCATGGTTGGATTCAGATGATGAAAGCTTCGATTAAGACCAATTGCCCAGCATTTAATACGCATCGGATGATCGCGGATTATGTTGCACAGGTTTATGCTCCAGGTGTTAAGGCGAATGTGCCGCTGACTTTGGCGAAAGTGCCACAAAGTTAGGTTACTAACGAATAAAATCTAGACCGCTCAACTTCTCGACTATTGGGAGTTGGGCGGTTTCTTTTCAGGTGCGATCGCGAAACAGTCTATCTTCAAACATCATTCAAGGAAAGGAACTTTAGGATATTCTATGTTCCCTTTCTTTGCCTCTAATGAAGCGATCAAAGCTCTGGAATTTGATTAGTTTTGTAGCACTGGTAGTCTCTGGTCTGACCTTTGTACTGCTCATATTCTCAGCACAGAGCTATTGGGCATTACATCTCTTCTGTGCAGTGATGAGAACTCCAGCAATGCCGATACTCCTAGTCTTATCACCTGTATTCATCATTGGAATGACAATTTCAGCCATACACAGAAGATTTAGATGGAAACCAACTTTTAATAAGCCCAAGAGGACAACGACATGGAAAATTTTCTTGTGGTTAATCGTTTTTGGATTGGCTGCTTCTAACTTTCTGTCCGCGATCGCAGAGGGAGGAGTTCAGTTTTTCTCCTCAGAATCCTATCGAATAATTGGGACTGCTCATCCTAACGCTCAACAATACTACCTGATTCGATTTTCCACGCTGGGTGGTTACGCTTACAGGTTATACCGCTGCGATCGCTTGAGTTTATTTTGTACGACTCGCACTGATATTTATGCTGATACTTTTCGCTACGATTCAAACACTCGCAGCATTTACATTCAAGATGGTAAGGAAAGAATTCAGATAAATCCTCACTTTTGCGTTGTCTCGATCGATGCTTGTCGGAAGCCCAACACTACCAAAATGTTAGATAACGTTAAAAAAGATTCGGCGCTGCCATGAAGCCAATCGACATCCGCTAATTGTTTGCCGTAATGTACTTGAGCGTAGATACCAGCAGGAATGGTAATCGCAACGAATACCAAGGTCATATAAAAGCCGATTAGGGCAAGACGAGGTGTTTTTTGCGATCGCGTTAGAAACCACAAAAATCCCAAATACGGAAACAAAGAGATCGCAAACAAAGTTTCTTTAGAAATCATGACTCAATCTTTTCTCTAGAACGCCAAATCCACCAGCCCGCCGCACAGCAAGTACAATTTCCCACAACCGTCATCGCAGCTTGAAGTGTCACGAGCCAATCGAGCGCAGGCGGGTTATCGAAGAAATGCCAGGTGCAAGCACACATCGCGCTAATCAGTGCAGGGAGCATTCCGAAGGAGAGCGATCGCCAAACTCGATCGCCGCTAATCTCTGCATAGCGCCAGATTAACCAAATCGCCGCAATCCATTCGATCACGCTGGAAATATGGATAATCCAAGTGGGAATTGAGAGAGTTGTCATGCTTTAGAAGTCAGTGATCGGTTTTGTTGTGACATTTTGCGCGATCGCAGCTCGAATCTGCCGCTCATCCACTGAGATTAGTGGCAGATCTAGCTGTTCAGCAAGCGCAATGTACAGTGAGTCATAAATTGCTAATTGATAAGTTAGACCAATTTGCAGTGCCTTCGACAGAAGTGGGAGGACAGACTCGATTTGAAAGGGTAAACGTTGTAGTTCTATAGCAATTTGAGTCGCGATCGCGAGGTCTAAATTATCAAAACGAACAGCTTTCCAAAGAACATTCGTGCATTCCAACAAGCAGAACTCAGGAAGATGTAAGCGATGTCCTTGATACATCTGCGAGATTAGATTCCTTGATTCTGGGGTGTATTGTTGAGTAATTGCATACTGAATTACCACACTAGCATCGACGATGTAAGCAGCCATTAAGCGTTTCGATCCTCCCGAATCATTTCTAGCGTTGTTCGTGAGCCAGGAGGAGGTGTCCAGCGAATTCGATCCATTGATGCTAAGACCTCTTCAACCGTGCGATCGTCTTTCGGTGATTGGTGCAATTTCTCATCCACAATTCGGACGACAAATGTTTTGAGATCGTCGATCGTCATGTCTGCGACTCGTTTTGTGTTCATGATGAGAACCCTAAAAAGCGACGGATTCCTTCAGTTTACACAACGTGCGGAGAAGTTTACTCGATCGGGAATCCTGGAATGAGTTGATCAATCTCTTCCATTCGCTGCATCGTTTCTTTGAGCGCAACAACGATTTTTTGATAGTGCAAGACATTATCAAACGATAAAGTACGTTTCGCTTTCTTGCGGTCTTTTAACCATTTATCTAAGACTTGATAGCCGCCGATTTTGAACTGCCAAACATCGGGAGTAATGCCTTCAAAATAGCGATCGCAGTTAATATAAACTCGCTGTT
>JADEXW010000440.1 GCA_015206935.1 Pseudanabaenaceae cyanobacterium LEGE 13415
CTAGCGTTTTGAACTCAATCACGTTATCGTTGTTCATGGTGTATTCCTGGTCTGATATTTTTGTTGCTTTCAGCAGGATACGCCTTTTTTCTCCTTATTTTTCATACACCAGATTCAACCATAACCCCATTTTTCTTCTAGATAGCCTGGGACTGGGAGTGTTTGCTGTAGTAGGTGTAGAAAAAGCAATAATGCATGATAGTTGGTGGCTGTGGATTGCGATCACAGGTATGATGAACGCAGTTGGCGGCGGCATGATTCGCGATGCTCTACTAGGAGAGATCCCATCCGTACTGCGAAGAGAGATCTATGCGACCAGTGCCTTATTGGGTGCGCTACTGTACTACGCGGCAATGCACTGGTTTCCTTCATCGGTTTGTGCTGCGATCGCGATTATGATAACGTTGATTACCCGCATCGTTTCATACAAACACGCTTTCAACTTACCCTTCAAATCTCTTCAAGCTCACGAACGCAGTCAGTTGGATTCAATTCACTGATTCAACGAGGCACAATGAATTTTAGGTGAGCATCTAACCCTGACAACATTAGGTTTTGCAGCAGGAGTCATTCTTTGTGTGGCACTGGGAAAGCGGACTTCAATTCGTGCTTCATGAAATAAACTTTTGTTGGTTAAGGAAAATTAGCGCACATCTGACTACAGAATTCAGAGATAAATCTCAACCTACCGTCATTGCTTCAGATAATAAGAAACTGCCTGAAAAAGCCAAGACATTTCTAAAAAACGAAAGCAATTTCAAGATCAGGGCTTAGAGTTGTAATCGGTTTCAGAAAGGAGTGTTCAAATGCCAAAGTCCAAAGGCTTTACAGCACTGTATCCCAATATCAGCCGCTTCGTCGATGAGAACGGGTGGATTGAAATTGGGCAGCATGAGATGGTTTCCGCTTTTGTCCGTGCCTATGATTGGGGTGGAACAGTGTATGAAGGAGAAGACAGCTACCCCACTTTAGAAGATGCGCTTGAAGACCTTGATGCAGGGATTCAAGCCTATATGGAAGAGAATGGAGTTTGGGAAGATTAGATCATCAAAAATCTGGGTGGGTTGCCTTGTGATCAGCAACGGCGCATTCTAAATGTCAATCTCCAAGAATTGACTGAACTGGGAATTTAGGCTAAAAAGTTGAGTGTTAAAAGCGGCAAAAAGATCGGCAGAATTTCCGTAATGATAGCCTGTATTTTAGAATTGAAGGGTGTTTCAGGAGATTCTTAATCGGCATCCAGCACTTGCAGTAGAATAATGGCTATCGGGATTATGGGCAGATTAGAACATTGAGTCAGTGTTAAGAGCGACAACTTCGACATAATCCTGATTCAAGATCGGTTGTGTCCGCAAGGCAGCAATAGCAAAGATGAAGACGATCGGTATGCCCTTCTAAAATTTCTCCAGCGTTGCAGTCATACTCTCTGGTAGCAATCTGAACCAGTTTGGTGATGACTTGCTGCGTTTTTTGCAGTCCGATCGTCTCTAACACCTGCTCATCGTCGAGCATTTGAATAATGTCATTGAGCATATAGCTGCCACTATGGTCGGACATCCGCTTTCCTCCAGTCTGAACACTTCCAAGCATGGCAAATGTCATTATTTTATAGTACAGAAGTACGGTTTAGCGATGAGGTTTGATCAAGAGAGCCATCATTGAGATGAATCGGTTTCAGGATTCTCCCGTTTAGCCGCGATCGCAGTCGTATGTCCTTTCGAGAGTTGATCCGCTTGGCGAGTCGTTTCGGGCAGACGATACTTCGACGCACAGCACAACACAATGTCGATCGCGGATTCTAAACCGATGCGATGCCCAACTGACACATAAACAGGCTTCACCTTTGCCTGAGTGCGAACGACTGCACCAATGACTTCATCCGCATCATAAATCGGTTGCCACGCGCCGCGATGCTCTGCAACCGGTTCATGGCTGCCAAGATAAGGCGTTTTTGCCACTCCAATGCTCGGCAAGCCGCTCACCACTCCGAGATGACAAGCAAAGCCACAGCGACGAGGATGAATATAGCCATTGCCATCACAGAGCAGCAAAGACGGTTGTGTTTTCAGCGTTGCCAGGGCTTCCATCACAATCGGGACTTGCCGAAATCCGAGTAACCCCGGAATATAGGGAAAGGTCGTAGAACGACGAATGGCAACGGATTCTTGAAGGGTGAGATCGGGAAAGTTGAGAACTGCGATTGCAGCACAGGCAATGCGATCGTCCTGTTCAAATCCCACATCTACACCAGCAACGGTTTGAACTGTCCCAAAGTCATCCGCTTGAATCACAAGGCTCCGTAGTTCCTGCTGAAGTGCAATGGCAGCTTCGGCAGTCGGAGGAGTCGAGTTTAGTAAAGAACGATTCATACAGATACTGTTCTGACCAGCATTCATCAATCTAGCACCGAAGCGTCTATCTCTAAGGTCATCCCAGCCCGTCGTAATCGCTGTGCCAAAACCTCACCCAACCCGGTCGCTGGAGTCAGAATGCCGCCTCGCGTCTGCCCTCCGGGTAGCTCCGCTATCTGAAGTGCCAAACTCAATGCTGATTCACACACGAATTTGACCGTCGCTCGGTTGCCAGGGTCGCCTTGATCTCGAATGCGTCCTCGTACCCCACGTCCATCGGTTGCAGTCCCGATCAGTTCACAGGAGAACCAACCTTCATTCATCATTTGCTCTGAGGGTCCGCTTCCCGGTTGAGGCAAGAGTGGTTGCAGCAAAGAGCGCACTTGGGGCTGTTGCACCGCTCCCATAAACAGAGCGAGTCCTGCGGTGAGTCCCATTGCTTTCAGCCCTGCGAGTGGCTCCTCAAACTTGAGATATTCCTGATAAGTAAAATCAGTTCCATAGGATTCCTGCCAGTCTTCAAATAAGGCAGCACTCCGACGCACAATCCGAGTATTGACAGCTCCCATAAAGAAGGGTGCAATCCAGATGTTGAGATTTGGATCGAACGCTGGCAGTTGTGGATCGCGATTCTGCTCCCGTTCAGCTTGAGTCTGGTTTCTCACTGGATTCAGCAAGAAGGGGTCATTCATCTTGGCTAACCCTTGTGAATCGTAGAGATTAAAGGCTGATGCTAAAGTTCCACCATTGAAACCCCCTGCTGCTTGGAAATAAGCCTTAACTTGTTTGCAAGGCAGCCCTAATTCTTGTAAGCGACGAACGATCAAGTAAGTACCGAGATCTGACGGAACAGAATCAAAGCCACAGCAAGGAATGATGCGTGTACCGTCGATCGCTGCCTGAGCATGATAGCGATCAATCAATGTTCTGACCCAAGGCGTTTCTCCGGTAATATCGACGTAATGCGTCCTGAATCGCACACAGGCATCAATGAGAGCATTGCCGTAGAGAGCAAACGGTCCAGCAGTGGTGAGGATGACTCGCGTTTGAGCCACGATCGCATCGATTGCCCGTTGATCCTGGCTATCGGCAACCAGCACATCCACCGTTACGCCAACTTCGTCTCGAACAGCCTCTAGCTTCTGGCGATTTCGTCCCGCAATTGCCCAGCGCACTTGCTCAGGAGAAACATGGTCAGCAAAATATCGCACCGTTTGTTTGCCAACGAACCCACTCGCACCGTAGAGGACAACATCATAAAGGCGATCAGACATAGCGAAGAACTCCCAAATCAGGCGATTTTTAGGGGTTTTAGGATCAACGGCAACCGCACTTTTTCAGGATTGCGATGCCTCGGCTCACGCGGAGCGTGTTCGCGCTCATAAACAAGGATAGAATCAGTTAAAGGAGAAAAACGGGTGGATTATGAGTGTTGAGCAGGACGTGATCGCAACGCTGAAAGTTCTGCCTCTTGAAAAACAGCAAGAGGTCTTACGCTTTGTGCAATCCCTACAGCCGTCTAGCCTAACTGCTCAGAAAGATCTACGAATTAGTTTTGCCGAAAAAATCCTGCCCGATTTGCAGAGAATTCACCGCGATCGCGATGAGCCGCCTTCTCCGGTTTATGCAGATAGTCTAATTCGGACGATGCGAGAAATGCGCGATCGTTCTCCTGAAGATCCCTTCACTCAGGTCGTCATGGCGTTACATACTGCAATGGCGTTTGAGAATCGCTGGGTGACTTACACCGAAGACCAATATTTAGGGGCTTACACACTGCTTCAGGGGCTTGTTGATCGAGATGATTTACAACCTGAAGAGGTGCAGCAAGCAATTCTTGGGTTGAATTGGCTGGGTTTTGAGACGATGCCGTTTGACCTCAATGCGTCCGTTTCTTAGAGACTCCAATCCTCAATCTTCAGCCCTGGCACTTGTTCAAAGTCTCGACGATTACGGGTGACGACTGTAGCATTGCGAGAAAGCACGATTGCAACAATCCTCATGTCCTTCTGAATCCGATTTTTCCGCAAGTTGGGGTAGTCGGTTAGCATTTGACGAAAACAGCGATCGGCGACATCATTAACAGAACATTGCTACTATAGAACGTGCATCCAACTGAGATTCAATAAGTAAATGAGCAATATTACACCGTCTACAGACTCTGCTTATCAAAGTTTTTTGCGGGAGATCAAGGCTCAAGTTGCTCAGAGTCGGATTGATGCAGCACGATCGGTGAATCGATCTTTAATTGGGTTGTACTGGTCATTGGGAAAGCTGATCGTAGAACGACAAGAGTCGCTCGGTTGGGGAAATTCAGTTGTTGAGCGCTTATCTATTGATCTAAAAGCAGAATTTCCAAACATGACTGGGTTTTCGCCCCGTAACCTTTGGGATATTAAGCGATTTTATGAAACCTATGCAGATGCACCTGAACTTCTGCGACAGCTTGTTACAGAAATTCCGTGGAGACATAATATTCTGATTATGCAGCGCCTCAAAGATACAGATGCTCGTCGATATTATTT
>JADEXW010000069.1 GCA_015206935.1 Pseudanabaenaceae cyanobacterium LEGE 13415
TATAAGAGACAGATCTGGCTTAGTGAAACAATGCGCCAGTGCCCAAATCGTCAATCCCCAGTGCAGCAAAAATCCCAACCCAATCAGCGGGAAGAACAGCACGCCGCCAATCCCAAACGTTAGGAACGACAAAATTCCAGCTGGAATTCCAATCACCGCCGCCCAAAACCAGACATTGAGGTGAAAGTTCATTGATTCTTTCGCGTTGGCTTTGACAACTGGATCATCCGAAAGTAGATTCACCACAAACGGCACCCCAAACGAAAAAAAGGTTGTGCTAAAGAAAATTGCGCCATGACTTAGGCAGGATAACAAGCGGCGTTTATCAGAATCAAAAGTGGTTTGCATCCTGGATTTCTCCTATAGTGCTTTCTCTTTACAGACTCGATCGTATCCTTCACATCGATGCCTCTAGTAGTGCAGTTTACCGTACTGTAGAATTTTTCTACCTTTTCCTTTAGATAGATTAATTTGAAGAATTCCTGACTCAATTTCTAGTGCGGTTTACCGTTTAATCAAAATTTTCGATAAAAGGTTTTTCGGCGGAGTTTCCCCTCATTCTGGCGGTAGAGGCGAAGTTTTACCAAACAAATCTAATCTCAAATACATGGGGATCGCTCCTAATTACTACACTTCTAGCTTCAAGCGATCGCTATTTCTACAAGAGGAAATCTCTATACAAAAGTTAACAGCAATCTCCCTGTTTTACTGTCTGAAATAGCAATTTCTGCTGTTAAATTCCCTCGCTCAAACAAAGACACAATCGCTAGAATCAATTCTGCATTTCAATCGTTGATTCAAACTCTAGGACAATAGAAATGAGCCATTTTTTCACCATAACTTCTAAATTCTTACCTTTAATTAGTGTGGCAATGTTGGCTGCCTGTAACAATCAAAACAACGTTGCAACTAATCCAAATGCTGGAAATAATCCCTCAACAGCGACCAATTCAGAGACTCGATTTGCCGCCGCAAAAGGATGTAAAAACATTGGAATTCTCTTGCCTGAATCTGATTCATCAGCGCGATACGAAGCTTACGATCGACCCTTGCTAGAAAAGGAAATCAAAGCCCGAATTCCTGATGCCACGATTCAATATGCCAACGCGAACAATGATGCAGATACTCAACAGAACCAAGCGGATGCCGCATTGACAAAAGGCGCTTGCATTCTCGTGGTTGATCCGAAAGACAGTGATAAAGCATCCGTCATTGTGCAACGAGCAAAAGCTAGTCAAGTTCCGGTGATTGCATACGATCGATTAATTCAAGATCCAGATGTTGCTTACTATGTCTCGTTTGATAATGTTCGAGTCGGTGAACTTCAAGGACAATACATCGCTGATCAGTTCAAAAAAGGTGCATTCGGTCTAAAACCTGGTGCGAACTTAGTCATGATTAATGGTTCACAAACAGACAACAATGCGCTTCAGTTCCGGGAAGGTGCATTAAAAGCATTGCAACCCTTAGTCGATAGCAAACAATTAAATCTTGTGTTTGACCAGTACACTCCAAACTGGGACAACGCGAGAGCGCAATCGATCATGGAAGGCATTTTGACGCAGCAAAAGAACAATGTACAAGCGACGTATGTTGCTAACGATGGCATGGCGAATACTGTGATTGCTGCACTGCGATCGCAAAAACTCAACGGCAAAGTGCTTGTCACTGGACAGGATGCAACCTTGACGGGCATTCAGAACATTCTGACAGGCGATCAGGCAATGACCATCTATAAACCGATTGCGAAAGAAGCCCAAGCCACCGCAGAATTAGTCGCTGCTCTGAGTAACGGCACAAATCCAGGTGGATTGGTCAATGGTCAAACCGCGTTGAAATCGGGTGGACAAGTTGCCTCTGCGCTGATTGCTCCGATCGCGGTGGATAAAACCAATGTTCAGCAAACCGTGTTCGCAGATGGTTATCTGAAGCGAGAAGAAGTCTGTAACGGAATCACTGGCGATACGACAGGTATCTGTCGCAGCTAATCAAACTGGGGGGATGTCAAAGTCGCCCCGCTACCCATTCAGCAACTATGAACAATTCAGTTTTATCGACCCAATCCGAAACGCACCTCGATCGCTCCATCCCTCGCCTCCAACTTCGCAATATCAATAAATCATTTGGAGGTGTTCAAGCCCTTCGGAACGTTGATTTTGAAGTCTATGCAGGCGAAGTGGTTGGGCTAGTCGGTGATAACGGTGCAGGAAAATCAACGCTGGTTAAAACCATGTCCGGGGCTTATGTTCCTGACTCTGGTGAGATCTTGATCGATGGTAATCCGGTCACAATTTCTTCTCCTCAAGATGCGACTCGTCTCGGTATCGAAACGGTTTACCAAGATTTAGCTCTGTGTGACAATCTCGATGTTGTAGCCAATCTCTGGCTCGGTCGAGAAGCTTACCGCTGGATTATTCCTGGCATTCTAAAAGCACTTGACGAGACTGAAATGGAACGCCGTACGATCGAGGTTCTGAAAATGCTCGATGTCAAAATTCCATCAGTTCGTCGTCCGGTCGCGGCTCTTTCCGGTGGACAACGACAATGTATCGCCGTTGCGAAAACAATCCTTCGTCAGCCAAAAGTCGTTCTTCTAGATGAACCCACTGCTGCATTAGGAGTTGCTCAAACTCGTCAAGTGTTGAACTTGATCACCCGATTAAAACAGCAAGGTCTAGCGGTCGTCGTAATTTCCCACAACTTGCACGATGTGTTTGAAGTCTGCGATCGAGCAATTGTGATGCGTCTCGGTCAACGTTCCGCCACGTTCGATATCAAAAATTCCACTTCAGAACAAGTCGTTGCTGCCATCACAGGCGCAGAATACCGCGATAATCCCGTTTCTTCTTCAGAGATGCTATGAAAACCAATCCCAGAGAAGACGATCGCTCAACGGTGAATGCTGAAATGAGCGATCCAAAATCGAACCTTACGCGATCGTCATTTAATCTACGCTCTCTCATGCGAGGCGATCTCGGATTTATTCCCGTCATCGTCACGCTTGCCCTGATCACACTGTATTTCCAGCTCACGACTGGCGGCGTTTTTCTCCAAGCCAGAAACCTAACTAATCTCACTCAGCAAATCGTCGTTATTAGCATTCTCAGTACTGCGGCTGTTTTAGTTCTATTACTGGGCGAAATTGATTTGAGTTTAGCAGCCGTCGCGCAAGCTTGTGCGGCAGTCATGGCAACCGTTTCCGTGTATCAAAATTGGGGTGCCGTTCCTTCGATTCTGGCAGCATTGGTTACGGGTGCAGTAATTGGTTTAGTCAACGGATTTTTCATCGCCATTTTGCGGGTTCCGTCGTTCATTGTGACTTTGGCAGGCTCGATCGGGTATGCCGGATTTTTGCTGCTCGTTCTTGGACGGCAAACGACTTTGATTGTGCGTGATCCAGCCATTCGCGCTCTCGCTCCAACCTATCTTAGTCCGATCGTGGGTTGGGGATTACCGATCGCGGTTGCAGCGCTTTATGCAATCGGGGTTTGGTATGAACGCCAACGCCGGGTCAAAGCTGGACTCCCCATAAAACGTCCAACCACTTTGATCGCTCAAATTGCAGGCATTTTTGCAGGCATCTTCCTGATCGTGTTCTTGTTCCAAACCTATCAAGGCGTTCCTCAAGCGGTGATGATTTCGCTGGGAATTGTGCTTGCCTTCTGGCTGATTCTCCGAAAAACGCCGTTTGGTCGTCACTTGTACGCAGTCGGTGGAAATGAAGAAGCCGCAAGACGCGCTGGAATTAATGTGATTGCGATGAAAATGGCAGTGTTTACACTCGCATCAACGCTCGCGGCAGTTGCAGGAATCATGCTAACTTCTCGAAGTACGGCGGTTGCAACTCAGATTAGTGCAACATTGTTGCTGAATGCGATCGCGGCTGCGGTCATTGGCGGTGTTAGTCTCTTCGGAGGACGCGGCTCTGTTTGGGCAGTAATTCTTGGTGCATTAGTGATTGGCAGTTTAGATAATGGACTCGACTTGCTAAACCAAGATCAAAGCATTAAGAACATTGTTCAAGGTGCGGTTCTTGTTCTTGCTGTCACCGCAGATGCGATCGTTCGTCGAGCGAATCCAGTACGCGGGAAATAAAAAGTAAAAGACCTCGGTTGTTATATTTCAACCGAGGTCTTTCTACCGAATGCCAAACCAATCTAATTCAAAGTATCGACAAGTTGTTTGATTTTATCTTCTTGTCGTTGCATGATTTGATCCGGGAAACGCAACTCGATAATTGTTCGATCGTCAATATATTCGATCTGTTCTACCTTTGCCAACAATCGATTTGGCAGCAATTCATCCGCAGTTTGACTCAGAAGCAAACCAACAAGCGGTTGATAATAGCTCAGAAGTTTGACATCCTCGATCGCATCCGATTGAATCTCTAATTGCAAGCTACGGTTACTAATCCGAGTTGCGACACCCGCATAAAACTGTCCTCTCCAATACAGTTGAGCATAAGCGCGAATCTCTTTACGCACTCTCGTCACATTGCTCGGCTCAGGATTACGCTGTTTAAACGATCGAGTCAAACTACCAACAATAAATTTGAACGATTGCAGCGGATCGTCCACGTTTTCCCGTTGTTGAGAGTACCATTCACGCACATCGGAATAGATTACGACACTGAGTGCATCGAGTTGAGCGCGAGTTAGATCAATAAACTCGATCGATAACATGGACTGCGCTTCATTCACGGGAATAACGCGAATAATTTGACCTTTAACAAAGGCTCTCGCTCCATAATCACCAATCAATTCAATTTCAGCATCTTCGAGAAAATCAGCCCAACGATCGACAATCAGTTGGCATCCAGTTTCACTCACATTCATTGTGCGTCCTTGAACGACTGCACCATTGGTGTAGAGCGTTGCGGACAATTTACGATCGAGTCGGTGCGCCCGTCTCAATTGTGGCTGTTCCAATGCTACTAACAATGCTGACACAATCAGAATCAAGTTAAAGAAGCTCCAAGCCATGTTGACCAACACCGCTTCCGAGTCTTGAGGACGTAGAATCAACCAGAAGGGAACTGCGGCGACTCCAGCCGTAACTAACAATGCCACAATCATCAATGCTTTCGCTGATCCCCAGTCGAAGCTCCGTTTCGTGACAGACAAGCCTTTATCAGTCACGTTAAAGCTACCTAACCTCGGATTCAACAATGCCAGCATCGTCACAATCCCAGCATGGAATGACATTGCAAACTCATAGATTTCGTTCCAGAAGGAGAAGCGAACATTCTTGTAAGTGATGTAGTTCGCGTAGGTGGAAACAAAGAAGTGAGGTAGCGCATAGGCTAAAGTTTCAAGCCCCAAACCTCGAATTGGATTGATTCCGAATACGAGGAACATCGCGGGAGCTAGTGCATACATCAGACGTGGGAAACCGTAGAAAAAGTGAGAAGTCGCACTGAAATAGCAGATTCGTTGACCGATCGATAATTTCAGTTTTGGATTCAGCAGTGGATTTTCAATCCGAAGAATCTGTGCCATTCCTCGCGCCCAACGAATCTGTTGACCGACATAAGCTGAGAACTTCTCTGGAGCAAGTCCCGCGACCATGATTTTGTCGTAGTAAACAGATTCATAGCCCAAAGAATGTAACCGCAGTGAGGTATGACAATCCTCGGTTACGGTTTCAACTGCAATTCCGCCCACTTCCAGCAAATGTGACTTTCTAACAACTGCCGCAGAGCCACAGAAGAAAGCCGCGTTCCAGAAGTCATTTCCTTTCTGTAGCACCTTGTAAAACAGTTCGTTACCCACCGGAATCTTTCCGCCCGTCTGTAAGTTCCGCTCAAACGGATCAGGGTTATAGAACCAGTGCGGCGTTTGAACGAGTGAGACTTTAGGACTGTAG
This sequence comes from Pseudanabaenaceae cyanobacterium LEGE 13415, assembly GCA_015206935.1. GTDB lineage: Bacteria > Cyanobacteriota > Cyanobacteriia > Leptolyngbyales > Leptolyngbyaceae > Leptolyngbya. Next base: position 5,866 of record JADEXW010000069.1, read on the forward strand.
AAAAATCCAACCGTATCTTTGAGAAAGTGACGGACTGGAATATGGTCACAGTCGAGAATCAGAACCAGATCGCCCCCTGTTCGACGCAATGCAGTATTGATGTTTCCTGCTTTCGCGTGATCATTGTTATCGCGAGTGAGAAGCGTACAACCCAAGTCTTTACACATCTGCCGGAGTTGTTCGCGTCTTTCTCGGAACTTTTCGGCTCGACCATCATCAAGAATGTAGACCTTCTTTTTATCAGCGGGATAGTCGATCGCTAATGCTCCCAATGCTGTCTTCCGAACAATCTCAACATCTTCACTGTAAGTCGGGATGTAGATATCCACCTTGAACCATTGATGCTCAGGAACAGTTGCAAGATCAACAGGCTTGCGTTCTTTCAGCTTGAGAGTTTGAAAGAACGCCAACGCCAAGGTTAAAATCGCGTAGAGTTCCGCCAAAAATAGCAGAACACTACAGATTGCATCAAGCCATCCGCTCGTCAGGTTCAGTGTATAGTTCGTGCGGTAGTACAGATATCGAAAGGTCGTAATCAAGCTCAACCACACCATGAATAGGTGAAGATATTCGCTTGTTTGTCCTTTCGCGTGTTTATGTTCGATGTCCGTGACTGCCCAACCTAATCCAATCAAGATCACAGCAACAATTCCTTGCTGCCAGATTTCGAGCGGGGTCACAATCAGAGGAACAGACAGAACGAGCAGCAAGCCCATCAAGAGAACAAGCTGAGGAGCGCTGTTTTTCTGGAAAAGTCGATCGAAGAAATTCGGAATTAAATCGACAAACCAAGCTAAAACTCGCTGTCCTTTACTCCGATATCGTTTTGAAGGAGTTGTATTTGTCATGACGATTTACCCCGCAACGCGCTTCAGGAACAGTTGAGCAATTCCATACAACAAGAGGGAACTGGTGATGATGCCGATCGGGAGAAGATACCATTGTTCCTGCAATAACTGTCGTGCTTTGCTCAAAGTATTGGTGTTCTCAATTCGTCGCCGCTCTGATTGATTCAGGAATTGCATCTGGTAAGCATTGGAATCAAAAGGCGAAGGATTCACTTGATTCGTGCTAATCAGTGCTGTGTCTTCTTTGAGTTGATAGAACCAGAGATCATTAGTCAACACATCTTGAATCTGTTTTAGTCCTGGTTCCGATTGAGCAGTCAGAGCAATCATGACTCGTTCTTGGTTCCAAGGCGACAACATACTTTTAATCACGCCACCTTGATCGGGAAGAGCATGAATCTGATCTTTACCAGATTCTCTTGCAAAAGCATCCATAATGCGGAATCCAGAGTTTGATTCGAGCATTTCTTTGACTGGGAATCGATCGCGAACTCCAATTGCCACTAAATGTCGATCGCTCTTCACAGATTCAGGCATATTCGACGTAGTAAAAACATCAAGCTTGACTGAATTGGCTTGGCTGAGTCGTCCCATCCGTTCACTGAATTTCAGCAGCGTCATCACATCTGCTTCAGTTGGAGAATCAGGAACCACGATCGCGGTTTTAGATAAGTCTTGAGGTGCAGTAAACGGATAACCTGTCGTTAGCAGTTTTAGATCTGGAAGTTCAACTGAGTTTTCACGTTTCAAATTGAAATCAGTACTGCTATGAACGGTTCCCCAAAGCTGTTGATCGCTTGCTTGACCGCATTTTGCTGTTTCTTTCGCATAGAGATCAAAAGCAACATCAATGACTGAATCCGATTTGATCAAGTTTGGTGGCAGGTCAACACTCAGTAATTCATTGTTGCCGCCATTATCTGAAGTTAGCTTCTTGCTTCCGATCGTCACTCCATCAATTCGGACAGAGAGCGAGGATTTACGAGGATTGACTTGGGCGCTATAGCTATATCTCAGGTTCATCGAGCTACCACGCAACATCCGATCGTCGGGCAATGCTCGGAACTGGAACTGTACAGGAGGCGCAGAAGTTCCACGCACTGTTACATCTTTGAAAGGTTTGTTGTCTAATCCCTTCAAAGCATTGAGCTTGAAAGAATCCTGAAGTGGAAGATAGCGATCCCAACTGCGCGGATTCGGTGTCGCTACTTCAGCAACATCCCGAACAAGAATCACCTGACCAGAGCCGATCTGACTACTACTCGGTTGCACCAGGAATTGAACTGCTTTTGCAACTCCTTCCGCTCCATTTCCAGAAGCAACAATCACTGGCACACTACCATTGTTCATTGTTGTCAGCATCAACACGCCAACATTCTCAGGCAGCGCAGTTTTGCTACCATCCATAATTTGATTGTTCGCAATGTTCAGAGGTAGCTTCAGAGATTTCAGAGTTGGCTGATCTTGGGGCGTTCCGATGATCACTAAGCGATCGTTCCACTCAAATTTTTTGGTGTCTTTGACCAAGCTAGTTTGGAGCGATCGGAAATCCGATAATCGCCCAAAATGCGTGTGAAAGCGGCTCGTTGCAGTTAACCAAGCTTCATTGATTTGAGCAGGCAAAAGATAGTTTAGACGAGGGGTATCTAAGCCTAAATTGTCAAAGAACGGGAAGGGATAACGACTAAAATCTAGTGCAAGTGACTGAGGTTGATAGTCAAGAATCACTTTCGAGTCAGGGAGAACTTCTGACCAAAGTGCTTTATCGTCCGGATTCGCACAAGTTGCAGAATTCGTCTGTTGAGCAACTAGCGTGATTTCGTTGTAGTCCTGAACGAGATTTGCTGGAATATTGACGATCGCTTCTCCGATCTGAGCATTTCTCAAGTTCATCGGAACACTCCCAATGCTCGTATCATTGACGCGAACAATCAGGTTCGATTTGTCCGATACGATCGAGGGAGAATGCTGGAATCGAATCACCGCTTTAGCAGATTTCACATCCCAATTCTTCGGACGGGTGAAACCGACTCGCGCTTCTGCATAAGTTCCTTGTAAACGGAAACGGTTCCCGATCGCTGGACTCCGATTAAACGCCAGCACATACTGGCTCATCGGTGCTACATTCGGTTTTTGGGAAGTTTCAGCTTTCTTCTCAGGTTGAGGTGCAGGCGCTGGAGATTCAGAAGCGACAGGCTCAGAAGGCGCGATGTCTGGTTCGCTAACTGCTTCAACGGGAGCAGGTTCAGGGGCTGGAGCGGGTTCCGGTTGATAGACTGGCGCTTGTGGGCGGTAGACGGGTGCTTCAGCAGGAGTGCTAGGCAACTTGAAGTCTCGAATCAGTTGGTCTTCTTGTTTTTGAATGCCTTGGGCGGAAGCTGCGATCGGTTGTTGAGCATGAAGCAATACGATCGCTAGCCCAGTCACTAACCCAGCACAACATAAAAATAGGGTGCGGGTCAGCATTGTTTTTGAGCTTCGACGCGGCTGAGAAGGTTGATTTGAAAACCGTTTATTCATGGAAGGGATACGTTTGCGGCTTGAGTAGGTTCAGTAAGATAAGTTGCAATCGAGTTCGGTGGGAGCAGACCAAACCAGGCAAGATTCTGAGAGTAGTAGGCGGAATCGTTATCCCAGAATCCATTTCGATATGAGGGCAATAGCTTTTGAGTTAGGATTTCCTGGGCGATCGCAGGATCGATCACGCGGAAAGCAGCATATAACATTCCGTACTGTGAAGTAGCTTCATAGTCTACTAATGGATGACCTTGCAAATCGAGCTTGGCAGGAATTTTGCGCTCTCGCTGCCACATCTGTCTGAGATATCCAAGATTTGCCTTGAGATAGGCTTTGGCTCTCGGTTCTCCAAACAAAGTGGCATCTAACGCAACACGCCACCAAACACGACTCGCATCGAATCCATATCGGGTAATCAGTGGACTGTCTGGATCAAGCGCGGTATACATTCCGGTGTTTGGATCAAGGGCAATCCAATCGCTCGGTAAGCCTACGGGAGAGACTTTCGAGGATTGCTCTAACATCTGGTAGCTACTGTCCACGAGACTCATCCAGTCGCGCTCTGAATCGACTTGGGCAAAGAGGCGAAAGGCATACGGAGCAAGATACGAAGGATTCACTTTGAGCTTCTCGTTTCGCTGAAAAAGCGCGATCGCTCCGGGCAGTAGATATCTTTTTCCATCAAAGGGCAATGTGAGCGTTGCATGTGCCCAAAGATCTTTCAACTTGGTACGTGCAAGCTTTAGATAGTCGGGATGCTGCCATCGTCTGGATGCCAGAATTAACGCGGTAATCGCATCAATATCAGCATCACTCGCAACATTGGCATCAATAATGCTCCAAGTTCCGTTCGGATTCTGTCCCCATTTCCACGCCCAGAGAGAATCGATCGATTTCTTGTTTTTGTCTCGTCGCTGGAGGTTCGTTTCTGCCCATTGAAGCGCGATCGCAAATGTTTCAGGATCATTCGCCATCACTGCTCTCAGCATTGCATAAGCTTGACCTTCAGAAGTAGAGCGTCCATTGGCTTCCCAATCGATCACTCGTCCATCTCCCTGAATGAACCGCTTGCGATAAGCTGCCCAACTTTCAGCTAACAATGAACTGTGATCGGCTGCCTCAACACTTGCTACAAACGTAGAGCGTTGAGGAGGAGCCGCACAAGAGACTAATCCTCCAAGTCCAATCAATCCAGCGATCGTGAGTGGTACAAGCAAGCGCAACATATTGATTCACCACTAAACGTTAATAGCGCTCCCAAGGGGGTTGAAATCCGCGTTGTTGCAATAGTCCTTCTTGCACTCTTTGAATCCGTTGATCCAGTTCGGGATCTGCTGTTCCTTGCTCTGCTTGTTGAATCTTGAGTTGTTCAAATTGATCTAATGCGGCAAGCGGTTGACCTTGAGCGGCAGTGAGTTCTGCTAGCGATCGCAGTGCAATTCGATTGTCTGAATCAAGTTCCAAAATCTGAGAGTACAGATTGAAAGCTGAAGCAAACTGTCGCTGTTGGAATCGCACTCCGCCTAGACCGGATAAGGCATCTAAATTTTCTGGCTGTACTTTCAGAATGGCTTGATAAGCATCTTCAGCGCGATCGGAGTTGCCTAGAGTTTGTTCGAGTTGGGCTTTGAGGAAAAGTAGCGAGATATTTGATCGATCGTCTGGTGCAGTTTGACGCACTCTAGCAATCAATCGATTCGCTTGCGCTCTTGCCTGTCTTGGATCACGACTTGCAAGTAATTGAATTAAGCGAACTTGAACAGGTACATTCGTCGGATCAGCTTCAATCAAAGCGTTGTAGAGCGATTCAAGGCTGGGATCACTCGGTAAGATACCAACTAAGATGTAGAGTTCCGATGGAGTCTCTGAGGGGCGAGATTGCAGGAAACGAGCGAGTACTGTTTGAGCTTCGCTTTCGGTGATTTTTCTAGCTTGATATGCAACCGCTGTACGACCCAGTTGCAGTTGTGCATCTTCAGGATTGTTAGCAATTAATCGATCGTACAATTTCAATGCTTCATCAAATCGATTCTGAGCAAGTCTCAGTCCTGCTAAAGAACGAATTGCGCCCGACTTGAGATCAGTATCGATCGATTCCGCAGAAATCAAAGTTTCATAGCGTTTTGCGGCTGATTCTAGATTGCCTTGTTTACGATCGAGTTCTGCCAACAACAGTTCAGGAGCGCGATCGCGTGAACCAACTGGAGTCGATTGATAACGAGATAAAGCTTGTTTTGCTGCCTCAAATTCATTCTGTTCAATCAAAATTTGAGCAAGCCGGAAGTTCAAGAATGGCTCATTGACACCACTGCGGATCAATTGCTCATACACAGGGAGAAATTCAGGATCGGGTTCTAGACGAACTAATGCTTGAGCGATCGCGAATTGTTGGGCTGGCTCATTTGGAATCGATCGCAAAATTGGTCTGAGTTGCTGACGAATTTCACTATTGGTTAGTGTTCCAAGTTGAGCTTCTAGCGCTAATTTCTGAATGATTAAAGTTTGATTTTCTGGTTGTTGTTGAGCAAGTTGACGATAGAGTTGCAGTGCCGTTTTACGCTCTCTCGGAACTCCACTAAGAACATCTGCAATTTCTCGTAGTAACACTGGAGAAGGATTTGCGGTTTCGTTCAAAGCTTGGCGGTAGAGCGCTCCAGCTTGTGAAACTAACTCTGGGCGATTTTCCCGTCTCCCTAATTCATTCAAGGCACGAGCTAAAGGTAAACGAGCATCAGAGCGATCGCGTAATGGATCAAGAATGGCTAATGCCTGAGTCGATTGGCGATTTGCTAAATAGGCTTGAGATAACTCCGATCGCAGTTGAATACTAAAAGCATTCGTTTGTCTCGGAAGTTGTCCTTCTAAAATTGCGATCGCTTGATTTGTATTACCCGAAGCCCGTAACGCACGAGCATATGCGATCGCAGCATTTCCAGTGATTGGGATGTTAGTTCGCGATCGATACCGCTCAAACAGTTCCAAACCTTTCTCTGGATTACCCGCATAAGTGTAAATCTGTGCGGCTCCCAGAAGCACTTCTGAGGTTGGATTTGCTTGTAGAACAATCTCGTAATCTGCTAGTGCTTCAGAAAATCGACCTTGATAGCCGTACAATAATGCGCGTTGGGCACGAGCTTCTGAATCTCCACTATTGAGCCTTAGTAATGTTGTTAGTGCTTCAATCCCTTGCTTTTGCCACTCTGGTTTAAAGCCAGCTAGAATTCCAACGGTTTTCAGTGCTAATTGATTGTTTGGATCTTGCTGTAAAACCCGTTGGTAAGCTTGCCAAGCATCATTATCGCGTCCCGCTCGGCGGAAAGAAATTGCAAGTCCTAACTTTGCCTCGATCGAGCTTGGATAGCGTTGAATCGATTGTTGAAAAGCTGCGATCGCGTCATCTACCCAGCCTTTACCGAGAAGCGTGTAAGCCTCACGAACCTCAGCAGGAATACTTGGAGTTTGCGCGATCGCAATTTGATTCTCTGCTAAGGTGAGCAGCGGAGTCCCGGCAAGAAGCCATCCGAGACAAAGAGAGAGGGTGAACTGTTGCTTTACGCGAGCCATGTTAGCGGAGTGTTTGCGAGTGTTCATGGGATCAAGAGAAATCACTGGGCTTGTCTGCCTCTGGGAGTGACATCGAATTCGGTTTTTACACGAACTCCAGCGATCGTTTCAGTGAAGTTGTTGCGCTCCTGGATCGAGAAGCCGACACGCAGATTGGGCAGTAACCGGAAGTCATAGAATAGTTCCAGGACATCCGGAGTTTCTGCCCCACTTTGCCGCCGGAGTTGGTCGTTTGATAAAGCCCGACCGTATGCAAGCCCTAATCGATCGTCTGGAGTTAACAAGTCTAAGAAGGTGATGCCGCCGCTAAATGTATCGCCGCCTTCGTCTAAATCAAGGTTGTTATATCGTCCGTAGCGTCCAAAGATTCCCATTCTTAAGCTGGGGATGAACACTTCAGCGTTTACGCCATAGGCTTGTTCTCGATCGCCTCGGAGTAGTCCGGTCTCTCCACCGCCACGGCTGATTTGAAAGATTTCTTGAAAGCCACTATCCGAGCCTGAATCGCGCCCTGTGGCATACGTTCCACGCACGATGAGGCTTCCGTAACGGATGCCTAATTCGCCTGCAAATCCATGAAGTGCGAAATCACTCAGTCCTCTAGATGACGAGAAAACGGCTGCTTTTGCTTCAATGTTGTCGGTGAGACTGAAGTTTACTAATGCACCTGGACGTGAAGCAATTCCAGTCGCGCTTAGAGCAGGATTGGTCTGGAAAACTGCATTGAAGAACTGGCTAGCTCCATCTTTGGCGAAACTATTACGATCGAAGTATGAAGTCAAGTCAATTTGACCCACAACAAAGCGCAAGTTCGGAATGTCGCGCGGCGAAGTTGCAAAGTAGAGTTCCGTGACATTGAAACCATCGTTTGGAGTGTCGGTGAAGGCTCTACCCGTAGTCACATCCAACGTTGCGCCGACGAGTGCATTTGGAGTGAGCGGATAAACGCCGAATAGTCTGGCTCGTGCTGAAGTTTCGTCGCCTTGATGTAAGTAGACACCCTGAAGCGTCAGACTGGGTGGCGTGAGCGCAGTACTCCGCAAGAATGGGCGATTGGGTCGAGTTAGAGAATCAGCATCGCGACCAGATTGAGCGACTAAATCCGATTTCCTGGGAGCATTGAGCGCGACTTCGGTTGGTTCAGGTT
>JADEXW010000441.1 GCA_015206935.1 Pseudanabaenaceae cyanobacterium LEGE 13415
CAACATGAGCTTCACCCACTCGCTCTTCTGGACCTAATCCAACTGCCCACATATGACCTTCAAGTGCAGCTTCGATTCCAGCAGCAGCATCTTCAAAAACGACACACTGTTCTGGAGCTAGTCCAAGTTCTTTTGCAGCAAACAGGAAGAGATCCGGAGCGGGTTTGGGACGATCGACACTGTGACCATCCGCGATCGCATCAAACAAATCAGCAATTCCTAGCTTTTCAATCACTGGAAGAGCATTTTTACTCGCTGAACCCAGCGCGATTTTGATGCCTGCTTGTCTCAGTTCTTTGAGCAATTCTCTCGCTCCAGGAAGCAGATCGTCGGGTGAAATGGCTTCGATCGATTGAACGTAGTAATGGTTCTTGCGTTCCATCATTTCTTGGATCTGCTCTTCACTGTAGGGTCGATCGCCAATGATTTTCATCAATGATTCACGGCGAGAGATTCCTCTTAGCGCTTCGTTAGCTTGTCGATCGAAGGGCAACCCCTCTTCGTCTGCGAGCCGTTGCCAAGAGCGGTAATGATATTCGGCTGTGTCAGTGATGACCCCATCGAGGTCGAAAATTGCGCCTTGAATGTTAAAAGAATCAGTCATGATAGTTTTAGATGAATCAGGTCTGAGATCAAAATCGTGCCATTTGCCGCGCCAATGTAGGCGGAATTTTAGCCGCGTCCAACCGGGAGGAAGATGCGGATGGGCAAAGGGTTCATCGCCAAATTGAACACCTCCAAAGCCAAGCACAACGGCTTGCCAGATGCCGCCTGCGGATGCGCCATGAATGCCCTCGTGAGCGTTGCCGCGAGTGTCTTCGAGATCTACTAATACAGCTTGCATAAACCGCTCATATGCTTCAACGGTCATATCAAGGTCTGAAGCAAGAATGGCATGGATCGCGGGGCCTAAAGATGATCCGTAGGTGATGTCTGTTCGAGGTGCGTAATAGTTCCAATTCGTTTCCAGAGACTCTTGCGAATAGGGAAACTCTTCGGATTGCCGCATCAGATATAGCAACATTAAGACATCGGGTTGCTTCAGAACTTGAGCTTTATCGGCTCCATCAATTCCAAGGATCGCTTGCATGGACTTAGTACGCGGCTCATAGTCTTGCAAGTTAATGTCTTTGAGCTTGAAAAAGTCTTCCGATTGTTCGATTAAACCAGAGGGATGGTATGGAATCCAGATGTTTGTAGCAATATCTTGCCAGCGCGATCGACGTTCTGGCGTGATCTTTAATCGCTCACACAGATCTTCTAATCGCTCTGGATAGCACTTTTGCAACCAGTCATAGATATAGATCGCTTTTTCTAAATGCCATTGTGCCATTCGATTCGTAAAGGCATTGTTATCCACATGCTCATGATATTCATCTGCACCGATGACTTCGCGAATTTCATAGCGTTCATAGCGCGTACTCCATTCAGTCCGACTCATCCAAAAAACGGCGGTATCTAGAATGATTTCGCAACCATAATCGCGCATCCATTCATCATCTTCGGTTGCTTGCCAGTAGTACCAAGAGGCGTAAGCAATATCTGCGCTGATGTGAATTTCGCGATCGCGACACCAAATCCGAATATCTTCACCATACGGATCTTTAGGAAGTGCCCATCTGGGTGTGACTTCATCGCCTGTATCCGCACTTTCCCAGGAGTACATTGCACCTTTGTAGCCATAGTAAGCCGCTTTCCGACGTGCGCCTTCAATGGTGTGATAGCGATAGGTGAGTAAGTTTCTTGCAAGATGCGGCTGAGTAAAGGTAAAGAACGGCAGAATAAAGATTTCTGTGTCCCAAAAGACGTGACCGCGATAGCCAAAACCAGAAAGCGTTTTTGCAGGAATACTGACTCGATCGTTGTGTCGAGGGGCAGCAATCAACAATTGAAATAAGTTATAGCGAACGGCAAATTGAGCGCGTAAATCACCTTCGATAACGATGTCGCTTTGTTCCCAAGTTTCCGCCCAGCTTTGTTCGTGAGCTGCAAAGAGTGTTTGATAGTCCGGGAGCGCGGCTAACTTAGATTGAGCCGATTTTACTGGAGCCTCAACATCACGAGAGGTATAGATTGTGATTAAGTTCTCGATCGTAATTGTTCTTCCAGCTTGCGCCATGAATGTTGTGGTCAGCGTTGGATAGCCTGGAACATTCGTTGTTTGTACTGCTCCTTCTGCACCCATTAATGACAAGCTCGAAGCCATTGCAAGTTCAATATGTGAGGTACGAGTGCGAACTTGCAACCAAACGCCATGATCCGTTTTCCCTTGTCCTAACTGTTCCCAATGGTTAAAGCCTTGGTTTTCTGGATAACCATTGATGCTCGCTTGAATTTCAACGATCGCATCTTGTTCAGTCGTAATCTGACAACGCAAACCCACCACATGCTCATCAGCTAGACTTGCGAATCGTTCAAATTGCAATGAGACAATTTTCCCGTTTGGACTGCGCCATTTGACTGATCGAGTTAATACCGCTCGTTGGACATCTAGCTGACGTTCGTAACTCAGAATCTCACCTTGATCCAGCCGAAAGCGATCGCCATCTACAATGATCAACAGCGGCAACCAATCCGGACAGTTGACTAACTCTGTATAGACGACGGGAACATCATCGTAAACACCGTGAATCAAAGTAGCAGCTTGAGATTGAGAATATCCTTCTTCAAAACTGCCGCGTGTGCCGAGATAGCCATTCCCGATCGTAAAAACAGTTTCGCGGGCATTGAGTAGGGTTGGATCGAATTCAGTCTCGATCGCTGTCCAGTCAGTGTAGATCAAAGGAGAACGGTCAGTCTGGGTCATAGCGCAAGCACTCCGGGGGGACTTATTGGTTTTGGTGTTGTTCTAGAATCAGTTCGGCTCTGGGTTTGTAGATTAAGTGGAATAGAGCATCTAGATAGTGCAGGAGGGATTCTCGGCTTTCACGATGCACATAGTTCCAGAAGCTATAAAGCTTGGTCAGCAATAAAAGACGCTGGGTATGTCGTGTCCAATTGTACTCATCTTGAATGCGATGAATACTGCGATTTGACATCGAATGCCAGTAATCGGGATCAGCATCAGCACGATCGAGAAACTCTAGGATCTTCCGCGCCGATCCTTCTAAATCCGTAGGGTTGATTAAAAATCCATGTTTGTCATCTTCAATGATCTCCGTGGTTCCTCCGAATGCGGTTACAAACGATGGTAGTCCAGAAATCATCGCTTCGAGCAACACTCTGCCAAATGCTTCAAACCGAGCAAAATGAACAAAGAGACCTTGACGATCGGCAATGCAGCGATACATCTCACCGAGATCAGGATTGGAAAGGCGTTCACCAATCCATCGGATTTGATCATGCAATTGGTAATGATCAATCAGTCGATGTAATTTTTCAATTTCTTCAGCTTCGTGAGCGTTAATGGCATCTTCAACGCGAAGTTTATTGGTAACGAGAATTAAATTACAACGCTGCTGAAGTTCGGAACTACGACCAAAACATTCCACGAGTCCGGATAAATTCTTCACAGCGGTCAAGGGCGCAACCGCAAGCAGGGGACGGCGTTGGGGATCAGCCAATTTCCCGAAAATGGTCGAATCTTCCTGCTCGAAAATCAGATGCGTAATGCGATCGCGATTTTCAGTCGATCGAGCATTCGTATACGGGAAGAAAACCCGCTCATCGACACCGGGTGAAACTCGGTTAAATTTCGGATTAAATAATTCAATTCCATTAATCACATGATAAAGCTGCGGCATGGTGAAACATTTGTAAGACTCGTACTGCCCGATCGTATCCGGAGAACCCACGATCTCTTGATACGACGAAGTAACGATAAAATCAGCCGCATTCATGCTGATTAAATCTGCGGTAAATTGCGCGGAAAAATGATACTGCGGTTCTAAATCTTGCCAGTAGAGGTTACTAAACAAGTGTCGTGGCTTTTCGAGTGCATGAGCGATGTTGCAATGTGTCACGTTTAGCTGACGTGCCATCAATGCAGCGACCAAATTTCCATCGCTATAGTTTCCAATGATCAGATCAGGCTTACCGCCAAATTGCTCAAGTAATCGAGCTTGAGCATCGATCGCATAGGTTTCCAAATAGCCCCAAATGTCATATTTGGAAATCCAGTTATCTGTGACTTTTGGATTAAATTCTCTAAATGGAACTCTAAGAATCCAAGCGTTTTCAGTGTTATCAATCTTCTCAAACGGCAATGCACAGCTTGTGCCTTCACAGTTCGGGATCAATCGCGTGAGAATAATTACTTGCGGCTGAATGTTCAGTATTTTCAATCCAGCAAGCTCAATGTTTTCTTGCAATTGTCGATCGAGGCTTCTAGCTTGATCCAACACATACGCCACTTGTCCGAGTGTTTCCGGTCGTCCAAGTTCTTCTTGCCCCACCCAACCATGAATTGAAATCGAGACCACTCGAAACACAGAGGGAAATCGCGCCAGAAATGCTTCTAAAATTGCACTTTGAGGCGTTGCGATCATCTGATCCAGCAATTTCATCATTTCTCGCGCTCGTTCCGCCGTATTGCCCCATCCCGGCTCAAATCCAAGTGTTTGCAACTCTGGATGAATCTTTTCATACGGCTCCTCAGCAGGACGCGATCGCAAAATCTGAATTGCCTGCCTAACCTGTTGAGCTAACTCTTCTCCTGACTGAATTTGATCATTCATCAGCAACGAAACGCCATCATAGTTATGCCGATGTAACACATCAAACAAAACATTCAGCCAGTAATCGCGATCGTCTTCAACTCGGTTGGTCAGATAGTGATTCAGAAACGCAAGTCCTTCTCCAATATTACGCGGATCAGTGATCGTGGGATTGCCTTCATAGAACGGAGTCACATCGATTTCAAAGAGATTTGCTT
>JADEXW010000442.1 GCA_015206935.1 Pseudanabaenaceae cyanobacterium LEGE 13415
GTCTATAACCGATCGGTGGTTTCGTTGCTCTGGGAAAGAGTTCCGCCGACCTTGTTACTAGCAACCACCTCGCTGATCGTAACTTGGGGTGTCGCAATCCCATTAGGTGTATTAGCAGCGATTAAACAGCAAAAATGGGTCGATCGTGTTCTGCAAGTTTTGAGCTATACCGGACAAGGTTTTCCGAGCTTTATTACTGCACTGTTACTGTTAATTTTTGCTCAGAATACTTCGCCGTTGTTCCCGGTTGGTGATTTGACTAGCATTGATTTTGCAGATTTAACACCCTGGGGAAAAGTGCTGGATGTCGCATGGCATTTGATTTTACCGACATTAGCATTAGCGATCGCGGGTTTTGCTGGACTCCAACGAATTATGCGTGGACAGTTACTTGATGTACTGCGCCAAGACTATGTTCAAACGGCGCGTGCAAAAGGACTTCCAGAAAATCGCGTGATCTATGTTCATGCGTTGAGAAATGCAATCAACCCCTTGATCACGTTGCTAGGGTTTGAGTTTGCTAGCTTACTCGGTGGAGCATTCATCACAGAAAACTTCTTTAACTTACCTGGATTGGGTCGATTGATCCTTCAAGCGGTTACAGCACAGGATCTTTACTTGATCATGGCGAGTCTGATGATGGGTGCGGCGATGTTAATTTTAGGAAACCTGCTGGCTGATCTATTGTTAAAAGCAGTTGATCCACGAATTAGTTTGGAAGATCTAAATTAATTCTTTGCTTCGTTGTTGTCGGCTAACGCCCCCTAAATCCCCCAAATTTGGGGGACTAAGAGCAGGAAAAATCTCTCGCATTCCAAGGATTCATCATTCTTCAAAGTCCCCCAGAATGGGGGATTTAGGGGGCGATTTCCTAGAAAAGCGATCGCACAAATCATCTATTAAATTAATGTATTCGCAATCCTACTATTTAATTCGATCGAGAACCGATGGCAGCTATCTCGCTGCTTATCCAAAACTCGATGACGATCAACCTCGATCGCCTGAACACGGATATGTTCTCTTATTCCATGAGCAATACGATGCACTGGGATACTTAAACAAATATGCAGGCGAAATGAGCGATCGCTTTATGACTGAATCGATCGCTCAATCGCAACTGAGACCCTTAATCAATCGCTGGGGGTACAAAGGATTCGGCGTTGTGAAAGATCCATTGATTCCTACGATCGAGTTTCTCTCCAAATCATGACAAAAGCTCGAATTCGTCTCTCTTACGATAGGGATCGCTCGAACTGAAACTCACCCTGGTTATAGATGTTTCTGGAGGCAGAATTTTGAGTAGATAGGTGCAGATTAAATGCGGTTCTGTTGAATCTCACTTTTGCAGAATCCTAAGAAAAAGTTCTGTACCTCTGGAGGGTATTTCTATGAAATCTCTGTTATCTGGATTGCGCTATGTCTTAACTCTCTGTCTCTGTGCAGTGTTATTGTTCACGACTTTTGTACCGGGCGCATCGGCTCAAGCAATGGTCAAAGATAAGCCAATGGCAAATGAACCCAGCAGCACAACTTCTAAAGCTGCGAAAGAATGGGAAGGTGCAGCGAGAGAAACGATCGATAAAGGGGGCTTGCAGTCTTTAGAAGAAGTGCGCGATCGTACAAAAGGCGGCGGATTGAATGAAGTTCAAGGAACGGCTGGCTTCAACGAGATGAAGCGCCCATCGAACACCAGCGCAACCTCGATCGAGGAACAAATCGAAAAGGGTTTGCAAAACGCAGACAAAGCTCCTGAGAAACTGAGCAAAGAAGCAAAGAAAGCTCAAAAACAAGCTGAGAAGCAAGCGAAAAAGTTAGCGAAAGAAACGGCGAAGCAAGCAAAGAAAGCAACCAACGCAATGGATGACTAATGATTTGATTCGCACAGTCGATTAAGTTGAGGGGCAACTTGCCCCTTTTTTTGTTGCTTTTTCTGAACAAAGACCAAACTCAAACCCCTCTACGAGAAAATACAGTCGCTGAAAGTTAAACGTTTTCTGTAGAAATTCCGAAATTGCGTACCAGATTGTTGTAGCTTTGTAAAATCTGTGTGTGCCGCTCATCAAGTTTCGTCGTTGCGAATTCTAATCTAGCCGAGGTCTCCTTATGCAAGAGCATCAACGCCGTTTTCCTGTTGGAATTGTAGTTGGACTGTCTACGCTCGTGGTAGCAACTGGGAGCGCCACTGCCTTTTTCACCTGGCAGAACGCGCAAAAAACTCAATCTGTTCCGGTTGCGGTTCAACCCCCACAAGCCATTTCACCTCAAGCATCGGCTCCAGCGGCTCCCCCCAGTTCACAAAATTCAATTCAAACCCCAACCACTGAGAAAACCGCTCAAGTGTTCTGGCTCAAAAATAGCGACACGAATTTAGAACTCGTTCCAACGGCACTCAAAGTCAAATCCGCCGATCGAGAAGAAGCTGTCCTAACCGCAGCAGTGAACAATCTTCTCACCAATGCACCCGATCGAGAACTAGCAACTGGCATTCCCAAAGGAACCACGCTTCGGAGCCTCAAAGTAAAATCAGATGCGGTGTACGTGGATTTGTCCAAAGCCTTCACAACAGGCGGAGGTAGCCATTCGATGACGGGTCGCCTTGGTCAAATTCTCTATACCGCTACCAGCCTAAATCCAAGTGCCAAAGTCTATCTCTCCGTTGAAGGAGAGCCATTGACGGTTCTCGGTGGCGAAGGGCTGATTGTGGATCAACCCTTAACTCGATCGCAGTTCGAGCAAGATACAGGCTCAACTAAAAATTAGGGAGATTTCTCCTCGGTTAGTTTCTCTTAGCGACGACTCGCTAAACTGAACGCTCGGAAATGTTGCGCCTGCTGCTCTATCCGGCTCGCGAGTCGATCGCACACCAGATTACACAACTCGAAAATCAGATCATCTTCGACGCTGTAATAAGCCAGTGTCCCTTTCGATCGACGAGTTAAAATTCCAGCTTGAAGCATCACTTTTAGATGCTTCGACACATTCGCTTGACTGGTTTCGGTCGCTTCCACTAAATCCTGGACGCATTTTTCGCCATCTCGAAGCAAATTTAGAATGCGAAGCCGCATCGGCTCGCCTAACACACTAAAGTAATCAGAAACTTGCTGTACCACTTCGGGAGGTACAGGCTGCGCGGATGATTTCATGCCAACTCGACAACAGAAGGACTTGATCCCCGGATTTTAGCTAAGTGCAATTCTGCATAGCAATAGAGTCATCTTCTTTGTACGTGATTTTGGCTAAAACTTCATAAAACTCACGGTAATTCTGTAGAGACAATATCGTAATTTCACGGACATACTCTTTTGAACGCATCCGTGTCACTGCGGAGAACGGAAAATAGAATTGTGAATTGTAGTCAACCTTACGTCCAAAGTCCCTCTCTGGGCGTAGAAATTAAAAAACCTAACCTTCTATTGTAAAAGGGAACTTGCCATGCACTTTGGAATTCTTCATAAATAATGTCGCTGTGATAGTATCTGGATGTCTGAGGAGATTTTATTGCTGGTTAACAGCACAATTTCGGTGGTGGAGGAGGATTAAGAGTGCAAAATAATATCCCGATTGGGTATTCCCAGTTTGGTGTCCCCCGGACTCAGCCAGAGCCGCTTCGCGTTGGCGTGATCGGTGTGGGCAATATGGGACAGCATCATACAAGAGTCTTAAGTCTACTAAAAGATGTGGAACTCGTTGGAGTTTCAGACATTAATGTAGAACGCGGATTGGACACGGCACATAAATATCGTGTCCGATTTTTTGAGAATTTTCATGATTTGTTGGAGCGGGTAGATGCAGTTTGTATTGCGGTTCCCACTCGGTTACATCATTCTGTCGGAATGGCGGCTCTGAAAGCTGGAGTTCACGTTTTGATCGAGAAGCCGATCGCGGCAAGTATCGCAGAAGCAGAATCGCTGGTGAATGCGGCTGCGGATTGTCAGTGTATTCTGCAAGTCGGTCATATTGAGCGCTTCAATCCGGCGTTTCAAGAGTTAAGTAAGGTTCTCAAAACTGAGGAAGTCTTGGCGCTTGAGGCTCATCGGATGAGTCCGTATAGCGATCGAGCAAATGATGTGTCGGTCGTTCTCGATCTGATGATTCATGATATTGATTTGCTGTTGGAATTGGCAAATTCTAAGGTCGTGAAATTGACGGCAAGTGGAAGTCGCGCTTCTAATTCGGGTCAGCTTGATTATGTGACTGCGACTTTAGGATTTGCGAATGGAATTGTGGCAACACTAACAGCGAGTAAAGTCACGCATCGTAAGATTCGGCGGCTTTCGGCGCATTGTCGCAATTCATTGACGGAGGCAGATTTTCTCAATAATGAGATTCTGATTCATCGTCAAACGACAGCAAATTACAAGACGGATTACGGTCAGGTGTTGTACTGCCAGGATGGATTAATTGAGAAGGTGAAGACGAGCAATATTGAGCCGCTTCATGCTGAGTTAGAACATTTTGTTCAATGTATTCGAGGCGGAATGGCTCCTTCGGTTGGAGGGATTCAAGCGCTCAAGGCTCTGAGATTAGCGAGTTTGATCGAACAGATGGCGTTGGATGGAAAGATTTGGCATTCGGCTCCGGATTCCAAGGTGATCGAACTGGAAACAGCAGCGATCGCGGTTTAGATCAACTTCATTTCAATTGGGGAGGGACAGCCATGCTATCCCTCATTTTTTATGTGAATCGAAATTGATTGGACAACAAATTCGATAAATTGTTGTTTCACCAAAATATTCGCGTAGAGACACGATTAATTGTGTCTCTACAGGATTTATCGGGTAGACGCATCATCTGTTGCATCGATAATTTGAAATCTAGATAAATTAACGTGACGATCACAAATTTAATCAAAACGATCAAACAGTAG
>JADEXW010000443.1 GCA_015206935.1 Pseudanabaenaceae cyanobacterium LEGE 13415
TCCCTCTACCATGCGATAGAAGTAGAGATTTCTTCAACCGTAAGAAGCCCAAGACGGTTGAAATCATGATTCAGTTCCTGCCTGGTACACCGTAACTTTACACAGGCATTTTTGTATGTCTGGCGTGTGGCAGGAAGGTAACAGCTTTATTAAATCCAGAAATTCCCAAGGTTTTACGTAGAGATTGTGCAAACTTAGTGAAAATAACACGAAATCAGTTCAGTACTGACGTATATTCTTCGTGTTCTCCTACACCATGAACTTAAGTGATATGTCAAATCGCAGATGGCTCCTGTGACGGGGCTTAATGCGGATTTGCTTACAGATAGCGAAGGATTTTGACATCTTTGCTGACGTGCTTTTGCGTCGATTTTTCCCGAAGACACAACATAGGTATTCAGCTTGGAGTGTCTAAAGTAACAAGTTTTTGACGGAGCGATGAGCGTGAAATTTAGAGATTTGAGAGTGTTAGATAGCGGGTCTGAATTTGCAGCAGATTTATGTATTGTGGGGAGTGGGCCGGCTGGATTGTCGATCGCCAAAGAGTTCGTCGGCACAGGTGTCAAAGTCCTGATCGTTGAGAGTGGCACTAAAGCAGAAGACTTAGAAACACAGTCGCTTTATCAAATAGAAAATGTTGGAGTTCCACGTGAACTCAATCACAGTGCAAATCGATATCGAATCTTTGGGGGAACTTCTCACCTTTGGACAGGTCGCTGTGCGCCATTCGATGAAGTAGATTTTCAAGCTCGATCGTGGGTTCCCTATTCGGGATGGTCAATCACTCGTCGAAGTCTCGATCCATATCTCGAACGAGCTGGGGAAAACCTCGGAATTGGTCCGCATTGTTATGATGAACGGCTATGGGAGCAGTTCAAAGTAGCACCTCCTGCTGAGTCACTCAATAAAGCGGTGGTTAAACCTGTATTTTGGCAATTTAGCAAGCATCACAACAATCAATATGAGCCAGCGCGATTTGGTCAAGGCTTCATGCCTGAGAATGCACCCAATATTGATGTTTTGATGAATGCGAATGTGACTCATCTGAACACCAATGCAGAGGGAACGAAGCTTGAATCGATCGAGGTAACAAGCTTAAACGGAAAACAAGCGACGATTCGAGCAAAAGCGATCGTTCTCTGCTGTGGTGGAATTGAAAATGCTCGCTTATTATTAGCCTCGAATCGGATTGTGCCGCAGGGTGTGGGAAATCAAAATGATGTTGTTGGACGATTTTTGATGGATCACCCCGGTTGTGTATTAGGCAGCTTTGATCCTGCTGCCGCAAAACAAGTCCGCGATCGCTTTGGGCACTACTGGCTAGATAATTCCAAAGGTCGCCATGTATATCTTCATGGTATGGCGTTGAGTCCTGAACTTCAGCAAAAAGAACAACTCTTAAATTGTGCAGCTTATCTTGAAACGATCGCGGCTGAGGGTGATCCGTGGGATGCAGTCAAATCTTTAAAGGAGGCGCTGAAGAGCGGCAAGATTACACCTGAAGCCTACCAAGGCGCGATGGCAGTTTTGACCCAGCCTCACACAATCGGTTATGGTCTCTATCGTCGTTACATTAAACGGCGACCGACGATCACTAAAGCCGATCGAGTGGATTTATATTGTCATGTTGAACAGCGTCCGAATCCAGATAGCCGATTGACCTTATCAGGTCAACGCGATCGCTTAGGAATGCCACTTTCTCGAATCGATTGGAAAATTAGTGAGCAAGAACGGCAATCGGTTCGACGGTTAGCGCATTTAATTTGTGAAGAGTTTGATCGATTGAATCTGCCCAAACCCATGTTGTCTGAGTGGTTGAATCAAAAAGAAGGTTGGGAGCCGAACTTTGTCGATCGTGCCCATCCGATCGGAACCACTCGCATGTCAGACGATCCGAAGCAAGGAGTCGTGGATTCAAACAGTCAAGTTCATGGCGTTGAAGGATTGTTCATTGCAGGTAGCTCCGTGTTTCCAACAGCGGGACATGCGAATCCGACACTAATGATTGTGGCAATGTCACTTCGATTAGCAGACTGGCTGAAGTTCAACTACTTGCCAACAGAACGAGTTGTGAAACTGAAGCAACAAGTCGCTTAAATTACAACATTAAGAGGAAGTTATCCGGAGGGGTGATGTATAGAGACACGGCTCTGTCTAATCTAGGCAAAGCCGTGTTTTCTATTACAACTTTTCCTGGAAGTATCGGTTAACATTTGGTTAAGGCAGGTTAAAGTAAGAATTCGCTCTCATCGAATTCCCTTCCTCTAACAAAGGAGAAAAATTGCACCGTGCAACCCAGTGGTTTACGCCCACTGAAGCGCAAACACCAACACTTTTTGAATAGGAGATCCAAAGATGGCAGACCAACACAACTTCTTATACCCGCGCAGTCGCTATCGGGGGCAAGTCAAACCAGAGAACTTGGTGTTTAATGCGAATTTGCAGGAGTTTTCTCAGCGAGTGTCGTTGATCTGCTGTCTTGAAACAGGCGGTAAGATCACGCCAGAAGAATCATTTCAAGAAATTCGATCGCTGTGGAAGCAATTGAAGAAAAGTCATAAGCAGCTTGGAATTTCCGCGCCACAAACTCCGCCTGAAGATCTTGCAGGTTAATGCCGAATCTTTGAATCTCTAGAAGCGCATCGGTTGAACTTCAACTGGTGCGCTTTCTGCTGTGGAAATTTAAGAATTTTCTCCATTGTTCGATCGACAGGTTCTTTTAGAATTGTTCGATTGCTTGGTTCGATCACATGGAAACGAAACCGCCTTTACCTCCGTTCACGCTTGAGACGGCAAAGATCAAAGTTCAAGCGGCTGAAGATGCTTGGAATACGCGCGATCCAGAGCGTGTTTCATTGGCGTATACCGAAGATTCTCAATGGCGAAATCGCTCAGAATTTCTCAGTGGACGCGAAGAAGTTCGAGCCTTTCTCAAGCGCAAATGGGCGAAGGAACTCGATTATCGGCTGAGAAAAGAACTCTGGAGTTTTACGGAGAATCGGATCTCTGTGAAATTTGAGTATGAATGGCACGACGATTCGGGCAACTGGTATCGATCGTATGGAAATGAGCAGTGGGAGTTTGCTGAAAACGGACCGATGCAGAGACGGGAAGCGAGTATTAACGATTTGCCGATTTTGGAATCCGCTCGTAAGTTCCGCTGGGAGCGCTAGAAATTGCGAGTTTGATGAATGATTTCGGTGACAGATTCTCTGGGGATCGCCCCCTAAATCCCCCAGAATGGGGGACTTTGAAAGGTAAAAGCGCTCTGGAATTCTAGAAATTTTTCTTGCTCAAAGTCCCCCAAATTTGGGGATTTAGGGGGCACTAGCCACTTTCAACGTCGTGAAACGTTCACAAAATTTTTTAGGCGATCGCTAACTCACGAATCTTTTATCTACGTGAAGACACGATCGCTACGGTTCAGATCTATGGACGAGACAGAGTAAACTCGGACATAGCTCTGAACCTGTCAAGTTCATCTACGTGAATTTATGAGAGTGATCTCTTTTCGGAATGGCTTCGTTTTCGCGAGCGTCACAACAAGTTTGATTCTCCAAGGGGTGTGGCGCAGTGTGGCAAAGGCAGATTTTCTTCCTTATTGCCAGCAAACTTCGGAGATGATCCGACAAAAAGATACTGCCCGACGTGAAGCGCTTCAGGGTGGAGCGGAGGCGCAACAGAAATATCAAACTTTGATTCGTCAACAGGCGGATCAATTGCGCCAATGTCGAAATCAAAACTGGCTAAAAACTCAGGCACTTTGGTTGCGGTTGTATTCCTGTGATGCGCGACCAGGCGCGATCGAGGAAGTATTAGATCGAATTGTCGATCGAGGCTACAACGAAGTTTATGTTGAAACTTTCTATAACGGACAGGTTCTTTTACCTGCGAATGACAATCCAACCGCTTGGCAATCGGTAATTCAATCGCCGAATAATGTCGATCTACTGGCTCAAGTGATTCAAAAAGGACGCGATCGCGGTTTAAAAGTGTATGCCTGGATGTTCAGTATGAATTTCGGCTACACCTACGCGAACAAGCCGGAAAAGCAGGTGTCACTTCTGCGGAACGGACGCGGACAAACCAGTTTGAATGCTAATACGATCGCGGGATTGAGTACGGATTTGGGCGCTTTGAATCCGGATGAAGCTTTTATCGATCCCTATAGTCTTGCGGCGAAACAGGACTATTACCGCATGGTGAAGGAAGTGATCAAGCGCCGACCGGATGGATTCTTGTTCGATTACATTCGCTATCCACGCAGTCGAGGAAGGGAATCCGTTTCAACGAGTGTTCGAGATTTGTGGATTTTTGGAGAAGCATCGAGACGGGCACTGATCGATCGAGGATTGAACAATAAAGGACGGGAATTGATCAAGCGATATATCGATCGAGGTGCAATTAGCCCGAATGATGTTGCAGCGGTTGATAAGTTGTTTCCGCGTGAGAAGATTCCGATGTGGCAAGGACGGATTCCAACTGCGATCGATACTCGTGGAACGGTTGGACAACGGGCAGGAGCGCTACAAACAGATTTATGGCGTTTGAGTGTGGCTCATGCCATGCAAGGCGTGGTGGATTTTCTCAATGTCGCAGTTTATCCGGTGCAACAGGCAGGAATCTCAGCGGGGGCAGTCTTTTTTCCAGAGGGGAATCAAACGATCGGACGAGGATTTGATTCGCGCTTGCAGCCTTGGGATCGCTTTCCTAAGAATATTTCCTGGAATCCGATGTCCTATGCAACTTGTGGGAATGCGGATTGTGTGGTGAAACAAGTTCAGCGAGTATTAGCGCAGGCGACTCCAGGAACCGAAGTGAGACCTGTTTTGGCGGGAATTTGGCAAGAACCGATTAGCAATCGTC
>JADEXW010000444.1 GCA_015206935.1 Pseudanabaenaceae cyanobacterium LEGE 13415
CCCCTTTTCGACAAAGTTGGCGCGATAAATATCCAGTGCCGCAACCTGCATCCAAGACAATTCGCCTATCAACATCTCCCACGAATTGCCACAATACCGGATCAGAATTGAGAATGCGATTACGATCGCCCAAATCGCCAACTTGGATATCCCAATCTTGAGCTTTCTGATTCCAAGATTCGTAAATTTCTTGTTCCATAATTCCGCAGGATCGCTGGAACAAGTCAGGCTACCGTAATTAACCCTGTTTCGGGAAATGGGTTACTTCTGCATATCCGCTGAAAATCAGCTTATCGTCCTCGGTCTCTAAGCGATTCAGCCGCATGGTGACTCCATCGAGATTAAATCGATCGAGATCCACCATATTGTTCAGAATTTCAGCAAACGCATTGCTCAGAATCTCTGACACTCCACGTTGAGCTTCAGGAATTCCTTCACCATTAAACTGAGCATCTTGGAACAGAATCCGGCGACGACGCTCAATCCCGATCGTGGCAGTCAAACTAATCGGAATTACGCCATTCGGTAAACCTGCTTTTGCTAAAATCCGAATCTGATTCTCAGGCAACAGCTTCAATTCCACATCAGAGAAGGCAACAGGTTCACCGCCGGAAAAATTCATCAACGCAGGATCAGTAATGTTCTGCATCCGGGGTTTGACCAGTTCCGACTGAAACGCCTTGTTAATGCCTGCCTCGGTCAGAATCACTTTCGCAACGGCTTGAGCTGCTTGCTTGAGGCGAATTTTTCCGGTGAGGACAGAACCGAAATCGATCGATACCGCATCGGTTTCAAACCACATCTCTTCAACCCAGAAATCGCGGCGAATTAGCAATCCGCGTCCGCTCATCTTGAAGCTGTCAATACTACCCTGGAGCAGCTTGCTTGAAGGAAAACATTTCAAAGAAACATCTACAGACTCGCTCTGTGTAAATAAATGGCGAATCGATTGGCTTAGTACAGAGTTCAGCATCTGTTCGCCGAAGTCCGTATTGTTAGAAGGGGGCTTGAAGCCGGTAAATCCGCCGAACATAAGCATCTTGTTTATCTAGCTCCATCTATTATGTAACAGAATGTTAAGACTAGCAACAAACGACAAATTGATAGAGATGATGTGAACCTTCAGTGATCTGAATCATTCGTTTGTCTGTCTTTCGTGATCTCGTTCTGTTGATGAAAAATTCGTAAACTTTGTTGACGTTACCCGGACATCTAAGCAGAATTACGGAAATAAGGTACAGCATTACGTATCACCTTACAGAGATTTTGAGCCAATCATCAGCAAGAACGCTGATATCGACCAATCATCTAGGGGTCTGGTTGAGTTCCCAAAAACTGGGCTGCATCACCTTCACGTAATCAAACATAACTTAATGAAACCACTAAATGTGGATTTAGTGTGATTTGGAGGTGCTATGACAAACATAAGCTGCGATACACAAAACGCTTCTCAAAGTTGGTTGGGACGTGCGATCGCACTCTGCCACAACGGTTGGTACGAAGCCGCGATCGCTTGTCTCGATCACGCTGAAGCCACTGATCCGGACGCTTGGCATTATCGCGGCTATGTTTTGGGCAAACTCGGACGCTATGAAGCGGCGATCGAATGTTATGAACGGACGTTTGCTCTTGGTTGCACTGATCCGAAAGCTTGGTACAACTGTGGGCAAGCCCTGACAAAACTGAAGCGCTACGACGAAGCGATCGAACAATACGATCGGGTAATCAAACTCGATCCCCAAAATCCTAAACCTTGGTATCAACGTGGAAAAGCCCTTGCTTATTTGGGACGTTACCAAAAAGCACTGAGAAGTTTAGAAAGAACCGTTGAACTGCAACCGAGATACTACAAAGCTTGGGGCTATCGGGCGCAAATCTTGGGCAAACTTGGCTCTTATCAAGAAGCGGTAAAAAGTGTCAATCAAGCGCTGAGAGTTGAGCCTGACGACGTGAATTTGTGGAACTTCAAAGCATACGGATTGTGGAAGCTCGATCAATATTCTGAAGCGCTGGAAAGTATTAATACCGCCATTGCATTAACCCCAAAGAGCTATCAACCTTGGTGTATGCGCGGGATGATTTTAGGTTCAATGGGTGAATTTGAGCGAGCTAGTGCAAGTTTCACGCAAGCTTTGGAAATGCAACCCAATGATATGGCAACTCTCTTGAACCAAGCGATCGTACTTCGCAAACTTGGACGACTTGAAGCTGCTTTAAGTTATATCGATCACGCGCTGACTATTGATCCCCAAAACTTCAAACTCTGGGTTGTTCGGGCACTGATCTTGTGGGAATTGAAGCGAGTGGACGAAGCCCTGAAAAGTCTCGATCGGGCATTGTTAATTCATCTCAATCATCCAAAAGTTTGGCAGTATCGCGGCACGATCTTGGATAGTATTCAACGGCATGATGAAGCGATCGGAAGCTATATTCGTGCCTTAATGATCGAACCTTACAATTCAGAAGGATGGGTTTCTCTCGGTTCTGCGCTTCAGAACGCGGGACGGTATGACGAAGCGATCGTTTCTTACGACAAAGCGCTAGGCATTGAGCCAGATGATGCAGGAGTCTTTTATCACGAAGCTTGTTGTTATGCAGAGCAGAATAATCCGGAGTGGGCGTTAGAACATTTGAGACGTGCGATCGCGCTTGCACCCGGCTACCGAGAAATTGCTGCAAACGACTCTGTGTTTGAGAAATTGCAGCAAGATCTGAGATTCCAAGCCTTGATTTATTCGCGTTCTGTCGCGAGCGTGATGACAGCAGTGAACTAAACCCGTTGGATCAGAGAAAGACCGAATTATCGAAGTATGAAACGATTCTTTCTCGTCGTTGGTGTCACGGCTCTAATTCTGATTACGATTCAACTATTTTCACCCACTCAAGCTCAAGTCGGGCTGGTCGAATCGCGGCTTTCTCGAATCGAGTCCCAACTCGTCGGTATTCAGTCGCAGATTAACCAACTCTCCGCAAATCGTCCTGCTCCAAGAGTTTCTGTCCCAACTCCCTCGAATCTACCGATTCCATCACGTCCCTCAAGATTTTCGGATGCTCAATTCGATCGACTTGCCACCTTAGTCATCGAATCCCGCGATCGTATTCAAGCCCTAGAAGAGAAAGTCGCAAGACTCGAAAAACGATAGTTCTCTGTGTATTTTCTCCCCAGCAACGTATACTAAATCACGCTGTACCCAATGAGTTTCTCTCTGGAACTAAACTTGAAAAAATTTTATCTTGTTCCATTAATAACGAACGTTAATCTAACTTTCACCGAAACACTTCCTACAAACGCATGAAGAGGCTTTTTCAGGTTTCTGCGATCGTCCTAGCTGGATTCGCCACATTTCTAATTGCTATTCAATCCAGTCAAGCAGAATGGCTCGACGGTCTTCGCATTGATCCAGCCCAATCCCAACAAATGCTCAGTTTTCAGCAAGGTATTACAGACGCAGATGATCTGCTTTCTAGTGCCTGTGCAGTAAAACCCATCCCTCGACCTGGTAGGCTGAGAAATCTCCCTGCCATTCAAGGTGCGCCACCTCTAACAAGATTTCGCCAAGATTCGCCGTCTAACTCGACCTTCCAACCCGTAGAAGAAGTTGCACTGGCTCATCCTTCCAACTTCGGGCGGCGATTTACGCAAGATCTGTCCGGTCGTCCCGTTAGTAATGACCCAATCATCGTTTTGCACGAAACCGTTGGCTCAGGTAGTTCTGCGATTAACTACTTCCGAATGTCGCACCCACGAGACAATGATCAAGTCAGCTATCACACCCTGATTCGAGAAAACGGCAATATCGTCTATCTCGTTCCGCCTGATCGACGTGCTTTCGGTGCGGGTAATTCCATCTTCAGCGGCAACAAAGGAAACGAAGCAGTCAAAACGAATCCTACCTTTCCGCCCTCGGTGAATAATTTTGCTTACCATATTTCTCTCGCTACGCCGCCTGATGGACGAGGCAACGGATCGAGACATAGTGGATACACCCGCGCTCAGTATCAATCCCTCGCTTGGTTAGTGGCAAAGACCGGAATTCCGAACGATCGCATTACGACCCATCAACTGGTGGATCGATCGCGCCAGCGTCGTGATCCCCGCAGTTTCAATGCTCAATACTTCGCCCAACTTCTAGCAGCTTTCCCCAAAACGAACGATATCTCGATGCAGTGTACGTTACCTGCGATCGCTCAAGAAGAATAAAAAACAGGGACGCTTGTTCAGTGTCCCTGCTCGTTCTTAGATGGATTTCAAGATTAATTGAATCTCAGGTAGATTTTGCCGAGCGTAGCATTCATAGTCGTTTCATCCAGCTTGTTGTTTGAAGCATCCACCTCTTGAGTAATATCTCCTGATGGATCGATCCACGCCGACAGATAGAAAGGACGAGTCGCGCTCCAGATACTCGAACTTGAATCAGGAAGTTGAAGTTCAAACTGGAACGTTCTTGAAGCTGTTGAGCTTCCTCTCGCGCCCAGAACGCTCGGATTTTGCGCCGTTGGCAGAATGTTAATCAGCGGTCCAAAGTCGTCATCTACTGCCCCTGCATATCTCACCCCAACCACCACATCGTTATTATTGATCGTGGTATCCGGTGACAGGACAAATCGAATCGGTAAGGCGAAGTTCGCCGGGAATGTGCGATTTCCAAGATTTTCAACGGTGAAGGAAACGTTCAACCGCTGACCTGCTGCAAACGTTCCGCTAGAGGTGAAGTTTGTTCCAACCAGTTCGAGCGTCTCGGTTCCAGCGATCGCGACATTCGCCTTATCTCGACCTAATGCAACGTTGAAGTTATCAATCTCGTTGCTTTCAGTCAGTCTGTTGTTTGGATCGACCACCATCCCGATCGTATAGTC
>JADEXW010000445.1 GCA_015206935.1 Pseudanabaenaceae cyanobacterium LEGE 13415
ATTATGGACGAGCCAACTAATCACTTAGATATTCCAGCCAAAGAAATGTTGGAAGAAGCGATTCAAAATTATGATGGCAGCGTTGTGATCGTGTCGCACGATCGATATTTCATCTCCCAAACGGCAAACAAAATTGTCGAGATTCGAGATGGCGAACTTCGCTTGTACCGGGGCGATTACCACTATTATCTAGAGAAAATCGCTGAGGAAAAAGAGAAAATCAAACTCGCCGCGATCGAGGCAGAACAAGTGGCAAAAGCCGAAGCAAAACGAGTCAAACAGAAAGCCAAAGAAAAGGAAAAAAAAGCCCAGAAAAGCGCGTAATTTTTTGGGAAACCCGCTACTATTCAAAGCAGAAGAACAAAGCATAAATGGTTTGCTGTAAGTATTTTGACTGATAGCAAACCATTTATTGTTGAAAGAATTTCCTGCTGTGATTTGCAGAACTGATTAGAATCTTAAGAGATGATTAACAAAACAATCAGTTCAGGATTTCATATGCAGCGGAAAGAGAATGGTCACGATAGCAATGGTATGATTTGCGGAGAATATTTCAGTGAAAGGGCAGAACAATATGGGGCAACCGCCTGTTTCTCCTGTAGTGCTTATTATTCTTGACGGTTGGGGCTACCGAGAAGATCGCGACGGAAACGCGATCGCGCAAGCTCACACTCCGGTCATGAATAGTTTATGGGCTGCGTATCCTCACACGCTCATCCGCACATCGGGTAAGGATGTGGGATTGCCAGAAGGTCAAATGGGCAATTCAGAAGTTGGACATCTGAATCTTGGTGCGGGGCGTGTTGTTCCTCAAGAATTGGTCAGAATTTCCGATGCGGTTGAAGATAAGAGCCTGCTGAAAAACCCCGATCTGGTCGAGATTTGCGAAGCAGTGCGATCGCGGGGATCAAAGTTGCATTTGGTCGGATTGTGTTCTGAGGGCGGCGTTCATGCTCACTTGTCGCACCTCGTTGGATTGCTTGAACTTGCCAAGTCGCAAGGGATCGAAGAAGTTTGTATTCATGCAATCACCGATGGACGCGATACGCTGCCGAGGTCGGGGATCGATGAACTTCAGAAATTGCAGCTTGAAATCGATCGTCTCGGTGTTGGACGAATTGTCACAGTAAGTGGTCGTTATTATGCAATGGATCGCGATCGACGTTGGGATCGCGTGGAGAAAGCCTACAAAGTGATGACTGCGATCGGGGAAGGCACTGGACAAAGTGCGATCGAGGTTGTGAAGTCATCTTACGAAGCGGGGATCACTGATGAATTCATCGAACCCGTTCGGATTGCACCGGGAGCCGTTGAAGCGGGAGATGGTGTAATTTTCTTCAACTTCCGACCCGATCGAGCGCGGCAACTGACCCAAGCCTTTGTTGATCCCAATTTTGATGGATTTGAAAGAGCATTAATCACGCCGCTTTCATTCGTCACCTTTACGCAGTACGATCCCTCACTTCCCGTTAAAGTTGCGTTTGAACCCCAGAACTTTAACAACATTCTTGGTGAAGTTGTTGCCCGTCATGGATTGCGCCAATTGCGAACGGCTGAAACCGAGAAGTATGCTCATGTAACTTACTTCTTCAATGGCGGTTTAGAAGAGCCGTTCCCTGGAGAAGATCGGGAATTGGTTCCCAGTCCAATGGTGCTGACCTACGATAAAAAGCCTGCAATGTCGGCGGAAAAAGTCACCGAAATTGCGATCGCTGCGATCGAGAAACGGATCTATTCGATGATCATTCTCAACTATGCCAACCCTGACATGGTGGGGCATACTGGGCAAATCGAAGCCACGATCGAGGCATTGGAAACCGTCGATCGATGTTTGGGACGACTCTTAGAATCCATTAACCGAGCAGGCGGCACCGCGTTGATCACGGCTGATCACGGAAATGCCGAGCAAATGTGGGATGAAAACCACAATCCTTGGACGGCTCACACAACGAACCCTGTACCTTTTATTGTGGTCGAAGGCGAGGGGCGGAAAATTCCAGGACATGGAACCGATGTGATGCTGCGAGACGATGGACGTTTAGCGGATGTCGCTCCGACGATTTTGGATATTTTGCAGTTGCCGATCCCTGAAGAAATGACAGGTCGATCGCTGATTGAAAAAGCAGAATTCGATGTCCGAGCAAATCGGACTCCGGTGAAGATCGCGCGATAGTTCGATCGAGAATTTGAAAGATCCCCTTTGTGAGATTCCGTCTTGCAGAGGGGATTTTGTTCGATAATGGCTCAACAAAAAATCGATCGCTCCGAAGAACGATCGATCTTTTCATTCAAACTTCGAGACTATTCGCGATTCGCTGGCGTTCTTTGCTGAGATGCTTGCTGTGCCCCCGGTTTCGCCAATGCAGTACGCTCCAAGAAATTCAACGCTCTTGCATACTGAGGATCTTGCGCCGTTCCAATCAATCTTGGATTGGTTGCCAAGAATTTCTGCTGGGCATCAGAAAGATCAACCTTCACATCAGGCGTGACTCCCTTATGGCTAATATCTGTCCCATTCGGGGTGTAGTAATGCGCGATCGTCACTGCCAATCCCGATCCATCCGAAAGTGAATGTACGGATTGCACTAACGCCTTACCAAACGTCTGACTTCCAACAATCGTGGCGCGTTTGTTATCTTTCAGCGCTCCTGCCAAAATTTCGCTCGAACTTGCCGATCGACCATCCACGATCACTGCTAATGGCAATCTCGTCAGTTGTCTTCCACGAGCATAAGCAGTATCGCCTACTCCCTGACGATTCACCGTTTTCACGATCGCACCCTGATTCAACCACATGCGGCTGATGTCGATACTGGCTTGCAGCAATCCACCTGGATTTCCACGCAGATCCAGCACGAACGCATCAACTTTCTGATCGTTCAGGTTGCGGATTGCCCGTTCCATTTGTTCCGCTGCATGGCTACTGAACTCAGACAGACGAATGTAGCCAATTTTGTTTTTGCCCTCTTGTTTGACGCTGGCGCGAACCGCTTGCAATTCAATCCGCGCACGAGTCAGCGGCAAATCAAAGTTCGGAGCGCCATCCCGTCCAATTTGTAAGGTGACTTTGGTTCCGGCTTCTCCACGGATCAGGTTTGAGGCATCTTCAACGCTCATTCCTTTCGTCGATCGACCATTGATCGCTAGAACGCGATCGCCTGTTTTGATTCCTGCTCGAATGGCTGGAGAATTTTCTAGCGGCTCAACGACAGTCAGAACTTTTGTTTGTTCATTTTGTTCGAGACGGATACCAACCCCAGACAGTTCTCCAGAGGTTTGATTCGTCAGCGCTTCAAACTGCTTCGGGTCCATGAAGCGGGTGTAAGGGTCATCTAGCTTCTTCAGTGCATCCCGCAGGGCAATATAAGCCTGTTGTCGCGAAGAATACTCCCGACCAAGCAGCGATTGTCGAACCGCTTGCCAATCCGTTTTATTAAACGTGCCATCCACGTATTCGCGGTTGACAATTTGCCATGCCTCGTCGAGAACTGATTTCGGGCTGTCTTGGAGCGCCGCTTTTACAGAGCGATCAGCGGTAAATACGGCTCCGGTAGCAGTCGCCGCGATGACACCACTACAAAGAGCAACTTGAAACAGCGAAATGCGTCGGGTGGGTCGATTCATTGAGTGTAGAGGAAGCGAAGAGTGGACAATTTGTAATCAAAAATCACACCTGCAATTAGGGTGACACAGATGAATTTAAATCGGCAAGAGATAAAAGGATCAATGGGGTGAGGAATTCAGAAAAAATACTGGAACCCCAAAAACTAGCTACAGGGTACACAGTACGATTCCGGATAATGTGACAATTCTAGGACAGTTGATCAAGTGTCTCTGAGTATAAAACGAGTCGTACAGACTAATATGACTTAGTTTCCGTCGGGTGATTGCAACCTTTAAGACAATCTAGCGGAATTTGGGTAAATTGTTCTAGGGTTTCGGGCTGAGTTTCATTAAGCTTCATGAATTAAGGGGTTCTCGATCGTGGTTTTGAGCGTTAAACGAGGATGGGTTGGGTTTATTGGACAGAGTATGATGGCATCGATCGCGCTTGCCGGCGTGATTTCGATTCAGCTCGATCGACTGAAACAACC
Source organism: Pseudanabaenaceae cyanobacterium LEGE 13415 (assembly GCA_015206935.1). Classification (GTDB taxonomy): domain Bacteria; phylum Cyanobacteriota; class Cyanobacteriia; order Leptolyngbyales; family Leptolyngbyaceae; genus Leptolyngbya. The sequence continues at coordinate 4,095 of JADEXW010000445.1, forward strand.
GTCTATTTCTCTTGAAACGCCGCGACAGGCAGAACAGCAGGAACGTTTACGACTGAATTTTTTAAGTCGAATGCCGACGTTTGGGTTCGATAATTTGATGGCGGATTGGACGTTTCTGAACTTTATTCAGTATTACGGTGATATTCCAGCGCGAGAAGCGACTGGGTTTTCTCTTGGTTCTCAATACTTTGATCTGATTACTCGCCATGATCCCCGATTTGTAGAAAGTTACATCTTCTTATCGGGAACGGTGTCGCACCAGTTGGGAGAGCCAGAACTCGCACTGGAATTGATGAAGCGCGGTACTGATGTTCTATCACCTCAAGTTCATCCTAGAGCGTTTTCGGTCTGGCGTTGGAAAGCGATGGATCAGATTCTTTTGTTGGGAGATTTGCCGGGAGCGGCTCGATCGTTTGAGATGACCGCGAATTGGGCGGCTCAATCTGAGGAATATAAGCAGTTTGCACCCAATTTTCGACAGACTGCGGCGTTTCTGAGAACGAATCCTGATATTGGCTGGGTACGATTTCAGGCTTGGTCTTCGGTATATGAGGATGCGGGTGCAGCAGGGGATCAGCGAACACGCGATCGAGCAAAACGGGAATTGCTGAAACTGGGCGCGATCGAGCGACAGAACGAGAAAGGCGAAACCGTGTTTATTGCGCCTGAAAAATTACAGCAACCTAAACCGCGCCAATAGGCACTACTTAAGATTACCTAGATGGGTACTGTGGCTTCTGCAC
>JADEXW010000446.1 GCA_015206935.1 Pseudanabaenaceae cyanobacterium LEGE 13415
TGCTCAAAGTCCCCCAGAACGGGGGATTTAGGGGGCACAATCCGCCCAATCGAAGCGCAAGACATACCGTAGTAGAGGAGCAAATCAAATCCGCGTGGAAATCGATCGCAGTTCATCTGGTATCACCCCATCCTCTGCAAACTCCAACATCGTCTCCGATAATCCCAAATACCCCGACTCTGCAAACGACAGCAACATTCGCTGCAACGCAAACCACACTTCTGGTTCATATTCCCAATCGCGTCCCCGACTCGCCCGACCCGCGATCGACTTTAGCGCCCAAAAATAACTATTCCGCACCACCGATCCACCTTTCTTAAATGGCGGCACGTCCTCGTGATGCAAAAACAAAATATCCTGTTCGATTCTCGCTCTCATGTTCCCAACAGCAAAAGAAATTCCCCCGCAGCACACACCGCGAGGGAATCAATTCTAGCGAAATTTAATTAATAGCGTTGCGAGAACCCACCACGACGATCGCCGCCACTGCGACCACCGCCACCGCCGCCGCCGCGCGATTCTTCACGAGGCTTCGCTTTGTTGACGCGCATATCGCGACCCATCCATTCCGCACCGTCCAGGGCTTCGATCGCGGCATCCTCTTCAGCATCCGACGACATTTCTACGAACCCAAATCCACGCATCCGTCCAGTTTCACGATCAACCGGAAGTTGAACGCGCTTGACAGATCCGTATTCTGCGAAGATTTCGGTGAGATCCTCGCGTGTAACCTCATAGGACAGGTTACCTACATAAATCGACATTGAAAGAATTCTCCAGAACCAGAAATGAACGAGGCAATTGTGTCGGAATTTGCCTGCTTTAGCCCAAACATACTTGCTAGTTTCGATGAAAACGAACGAGTCACTGTCAGAAAAAACAAACGAATCAACCGAGTTAAACACCTCTCGCTTTTTACTGTAACACGAATCTCTAGAGTGAGCAGATTTGTACAATTGCGATAGCTTAAATAAGGTGATTTGGAGAAATGTATGGTTGTGGCAGCATATGGTACTTGGAAGTCTCCGATTAGCTCGGATCTGATTGTGGCAGGCTCGATCGGGCTGGGACAAATTAAATTAGATGACAAAACAATCTATTGGACAGAATCTCGTCCTACAGAGGGAGGGCGGAATGTGATTGTTCAGCGATCGAGGAATGGTCAAAACATAGATGTGACACCAGCACCGTTTAATGCCAGAACACGGGTGCATGAATACGGGGGAGGGGCATTTATTGTTGTAGAGGGAACAGTTTATTTTTCAAATTTCACTGATCAAAAATTGTATCAACAGAAGATAGGGGAAGAGCCGATCGCACTCACTCCCGAAGCTTCGTTAAGATATGCCGATGCAATTTTAGACAAAACTCGAAATCGGTTAATTTGTGTCCGAGAAGAACATGGCGAAACGGTGGAAAATACGATCGCTGCTATTTCTTTAAGTGATCAAGCTCAGACGGTTCTGGTATCGGGTGCTGATTTCTATGCGTTTCCGCGTCTCAGCCCGGATGGTTCAAGGTTGAGTTGGATTTGCTGGAATCATCCGAACATGCCTTGGGATGGAACTGAGCTATGGACAGCACCGATTCATGCAGATGGAACCTTGGGAACACCGGAAAAGATTGCAGGCGGACTAGAAGAATCAATCTTTCAGCCAGAATGGTCGCCGGATGGGAATCTAATTTTTATTGGCGATCGTACAGGTTGGTGGAATTTCTATCGTTGGAATCCAAACTCCGGAACAATTGAATCGCTCTGTGAAAAAACTGCGGAATTTGGTTTGCCGCTTTGGGTGTTTGGCATGTCTACTTATGGATTTGCGGGAAATAGAATCATTTGTAGCTATACCGAAAATGGTTTAAGTCAATTTGCTAGCTTGGATTTGGAGAGTCTTGAACTATCAGCCATTGAAACGCCTTATACAAGCATTGCAGGATTGCAAGTGTGTTCGGATCACGCTGTGTTTAATGGTGGATCATCGACAGAACCAAGTGCGATCGTGAAATATGATCTAAACACTCAACAGTTTGAGGTACTCCGACGAGCAAGCGAATTGAAGATTGATCCAGGTTATTTATCGATTCCAGAAGCGATCGAATTTCCCACTGAGAAAAATCTCACTGCTCACGCGCTGTACTATGCTCCGAAGAACAAAGACTATACTGCACCTGAAGGTGAACGTCCTCCAATGTTAGTGAAAAGTCATGGAGGTCCAACTGCTTCTACTTCTGCCTCATTTAACTTAGGCATTCAGTATTGGACAAGTCGAGGCTTTGCTGTGTTGGATGTGAACTATGGAGGTAGCACAGGGTACGGACGAGCTTATCGAGAGCGACTCAAAGGAACTTGGGGAATTGTCGATGTGGATGACTGTGCAAATGGTGCTAAGTATCTTGCAGAACAAGGAAAAGTTGATGGCGATCGATTAGTCATTGCAGGCGGAAGTGCAGGTGGATATACAACGCTCTGTGCATTAACGTTCAGAGATACCTTCAAAGCAGGTGCAAGCTACTATGGCGTAAGTGATCTCAAAGCTTTAGCCGAAGACACTCATAAGTTTGAATCGCGGTACTTAGACGGATTGATTGGAGCTTATCCAGAACGATCGGATTTATATGAAGAACGATCGCCGATGAGTGCAGTCGATCGCTTATCTTGTCCAGTGATCTTCTTCCAAGGTGATGAAGACAAAATCGTGCCGCCGAATCAAGCTGAAATGATGGTTGATGCGCTTAAACAGAAAGGTCTTCCCGTGGCATATGTCTTATTTCAGGGGGAACAACATGGATTTCGTAAAGCAGAGAACATTAAACGCGCTCTAGATGGAGAATTCTATTTCTATTCGCAGGTGTTTGGATACGAACCAGCGGATAAAATCGAGCCTGTCGAGATTGCTAATTTATAACTGCTTATGTCGCCAACCGTTGGATTTATTTTGCTGACTCATTCCAATCCAAAACAGATTCAGCGGTTGGTCGATCGCTTAAATCGAGTCTTTGATCGTCCCCCGATCGTGTCGCACCACGATTTCTCACAGTGTCCGATGTCGATCGAGCTATTTCCTGAAAACGTGACCTTCGTACAGCCGCATGTTCAAACCCGCTGGGGTGAATTTTCAGCAAACGAAGCGGTGATCAAAGCAATGGAGCAAATGCAGAAAAGGCGCGATCGACCTGAATGGACTATCCTGATCAGTGGCTCAGACTATCCAATCAAACCTGCCTCTCAAGTGATTGCTGACCTGAAAGCGAGTCAGGCAGATTTTCATATGGAGAGCGACCTCATTGATCCCGCGAACCTTAAAACCGATTGGCATCGAGAAATGTATGCGCGGTACTACACTCGTTGGATTCCCATGCCGAAATGGATAGCCGATCCACTCAAGCTCAACTGGCAGAAATTACGGCTAAAACCAGAAAAGCTGATGCGACCGTTTGTGCCGTTTACCTCAGACTTTCGGTGTTATGCGGGTAAATCTTGGTTTTGTGCTAATCAACGCGCGATCGATTACATTGTCAACTTCCACCACACGCATCCTGAGATAGTCACACACTATCGCTGGGTCATGTTTGCAGATGAATCTTACTTTCAATCGATCGTCGGTAATGCGCCACATTTAAAGCTTAATTCCAACGATTGGCGCTATCACGACTGGTCAGGCGGAGGAGCGCACCCAAAACTGCTCGATCGCTCAGATTTACCAAAACTAGAAGCCTCTTCCGCGCACTTTGCCCGAAAATTTACTCCGGATGCGCCTGTGTTGGATGATCTCGATCGCTTGCTGTTGCAGTTGCATTAAACCGCTCTAATCCTGCCACTTCAGAGAGCGTATAGAGTGGGCGATTTTTCACTTCTTCGTAAATTCGCCCAATGTACTCTCCTAGAATTCCAATGCTCAAGAGTTGTACTGCACCGAGAAAAAAGATAGCAACCACGATCGTTGTTAATCCAGTTAGTGGTGAAGCAGGGAAAGCAATCCGCCAATAAAACACTAAAATCATCATCACGATCGCGACCAATGCAGCAAACAATCCCACATAAGTTGAAATCCGTAACGGCACTTTTGAGAATGAAACTAATCCATTAATCGCCAATCCAAACGATTTGGCAAAGGTATACTTCACATCGCCTGCAAATCTTGGATCTCGATCGAACTTCACCGCCGTTTGACGAAATCCGACCCACGATCGTAGTCCCCGAATATACCGATTCCGCTCTGGCATTGCATTCAAAACATCGACCACTTGCCGATCCATCAAGCAAAAATCTCCGGTGTCGGTAGGAATGTCCACATCTGCAAGCTGTTTCAGCAACCGATAGAACAGATAAGCCGTCGATCGCTTAAACCAGCTTTCTTTCTGCCGTTGAGTTCGTTGAGCATAAATGACTTGATAGCCCTGCCGCCATTGCTCGATCATCTCCGGAATCAACTCAGGTGGATCTTGCAAATCTGCATCCATCACAATCACGACTCGACCCCGCACATAATTCAATCCAGCGGTCACAGCGACTTGATGCCCGAAATTTCTCGCCAAACTGAGATAGCAAACTCTTGGATCGTGCTGGTGCAATTCGCGCATTAATGGAAGCGATCGATCTCGACTGCCATCGTTAATCAAAATCACCTCACTCGGAGCATCCAATCGATCGATGACTGCACAAACACGATCGTACAAAGCCGCGATCGTAGCTTCTTCGTTATAGATTGGAATGATCAGCGAGTAGTGAGGCAACATAGCAATCCGGGCGCAACTTTCTCGATCGTGCCATCATTTGCGAATTCGATCTTCCGTGAATGAATATTAATACTTGATTCAAACGCGATCAATGCTGTAT
>JADEXW010000447.1 GCA_015206935.1 Pseudanabaenaceae cyanobacterium LEGE 13415
CAGCGGTGATCCGATCGAATTCAAGCTTCATTTAACCGATCGAACGGCAATTTTTCGGATTCAAGATCAGGGTATTGGCATTCCGAAAGGCGATCAGATCGATCTATTTCAGTCGTTTCATCGCGCCAGTAACACTAAGACGATACCAGGAACTGGATTAGGCTTATCGATCGTCAAACAATGCGTTGATTTACATGGTGGCTCGATCGTGGTGGAAAGTGAAGAAAACCAGGGAACTCTATTCACTGTCACGCTACCGTTAAATAGGCAGTCCACGAATGAAAACCATTCTCGTAATTGAAGATGAGCAAACGGTTCGAGAGTCGATTTTAGATTTACTAGAAGCTGAAGGCTTTCAGGGCATTGGTGGAGAAAACGGTAACGTTGGGGTGCAACTCGCTCAGAAGCATCATCCAGATCTGATTTTGTGTGATGTGATGATGCCCGATCTCGATGGATTTTCCGTTCTCGCCCAACTTCGCAAATCTCCTGACACGGCTGGAATTCCCTTTATTTTTCTCTCTGCTTGCAGCACGAAGGCGAACCTGCGCCAAGGAATGGAACTGGGTGCAGATGATTATTTGACAAAGCCTTGTACATCGAGCGATTTACTCGGAGCCGTCACAGGTCGATTAGCAAAATACGAAGCGTTAACGCGGCAGTTAGCCAGAAGAGTGGAGTCTGTCAAAGCAGAAAGGATTGAAACTAGCGCAAATTCGAGTCAAGCGGAGATGCCTCCAATGTCAGAAACGCGGGATGGCTTGCTGAATCATTTTTATCAGGAACTTCGCAATCCGCTTTCGACGATCAATATGGCGTTGCATTTATTGAAGTTGGAGCGGATCGGGCATGAATCGACGATCGCGACGGTGCAGCGAGAATATAGCCGCGAATTGGCGATTCTGCAAGAGGTGTTTAAGCTTCAAGAATATCTGATGCCAGAAAGTGCAGAACTGTTGCGGAATTGCAATTTGGTGCGATTGATGAGCGAAGAGAGGGTTTAGAAAAAAAGGACGATCGCATTAACGATCGTCCTTTTTTGTGGGGTGTTGGTTTACCCGATGACGTAGAGACGCGATTAGAAGCTTCGCTGCACTTCATGTGCGCGTCTCTACCCGGATTTCGTGGTGGAGCGATCGTTTCCCGTTGGATCACGCCCAAAAGAAACCGGTATCAAATGTGATTAAACCGTTGCTAATTCTGGTGTGGGGCGCTTGCTATTCCGAATTCCCTCGATCGCGGTTGCATAATCCGGAGCGTTGAACACTGCCGAACCTGCGACGATCGCGTTCGCACCCGCTTCAATTACTTGCCAGGTGTTATTCGCTTTCAAGCCACCATCGACTTCAATCCACGGATCAAGTCCACGCTCATCGCACATTTGGCGCAACTTGCGAATCTTCGGCAACACACCTGGAATAAAGCTTTGTCCACCGAATCCAGGGTTGACGCTCATAATCAATACGAGGTCACACAACTCCAAAACGTACTCAATCAATTCCAAGGGGCTACCGGGATTGAGAACGACACCCGCTTTTTTGCCGTATTCCTTAATCTGTCCCAGAGTCCGGTGCAAGTGCGGAGACGCATTATGCTCTGCGTGAACGTAAATATGATCGGCTCCCGCTTTGGCGAAGTCGCCGACATACTTTTCAGGCTCTACAATCATCAAGTGAACATCCAGCGGCTTTTGGGTCACGGGGCGAATCGCCTCCACGATCAAGGGGCCGATCGTAATGTTCGGGACAAACCGACCATCCATGACATCGACGTGAATCCAATCGGCTCCAGCGGCATCAACGGCGCGAATTTCGTCGCCCAACCGACTAAAATCAGCAGAAAGAATCGAAGGAGCAATGACGATCGGTTTATTGGACATGACGGTTTGTTTCCCTTGAAAGCATGAGAATTTGTGATCAGTTTAACAAATTGTGAAGGATTTCTCTCATTTCTAAGTCAGGGTTTGCACAAATTTTTAGGAATTTATACTCAAAGGTGTGGCAGATGAAGTGGTTGGTTGGACTGAGTGGGGTATTCGTGGCAGTGACGGCGCAAGCGATGCCCGTTGCAGAATCGTCGATCGGCAAACAGGGCATTGATGCACTCCGACTTCAACAGGCTCCCTATAACTTAACGGGAAGAAAAATCGCGATCGGACAAGTCGAAATCGGACGACCGCCACAATTTGGCATCGATAAAGCCGCGAATACGAATCAAGTGATTTCCCTCACACGCGCTTTTTTTCGCAATCAATCTGCAAGAACCAACACGAATTTAGATACTCATGCGGCGCAGGTTGCCAGCGTGATGATTGGAGACAGTAAAGCAGTGCGAGGAGTCGCTCCTGATGCCCGATTGTATTCTGCTGCTGCTGCAACTCCTCAACGCAGTGGACAACCAGAAGAATGTTTGGCATCTCAGCAAATTGCTTTACAAAATAGTGGCGATGTTCGAGCAATTAATTTCAGCTTTGGAGAATCGTTGCAGCAAGATCCGCGCCCGAACGCTCGATTGGATGGTAATGCCTTACTGACTCAATGTATTGATTGGCTGGCGACGAAGTACAATTCGCTGTTCATCATCGCAGGTAATCAAGGCAAAGGCGGCATTCCGATTCCGACTGATAACTATAACGGTATGGTGATTTCATTTACGCGCCGAGTCGGACAGGACTATTCAAAGATCGATTTCTCAAATATTGGTGATACGTATCCGAGAATTTTCAGGCGCAATGATGGAGTTGAAACCAGTTTAGACAATCGTCGATCGCTGTCTCTAACTGCTCCTGGCAGCAAAATTAATGTTGCCAATCTCAAAGGCGATCAAACGACTTCGATCGGGTCAAGTTTCGCCGCTCCGCATGTGACGGCAACGGTCGCATTGTTACAGGAATTTGGCGATCGACAACTCCGCACCAGTTGTAAGGGCGGATGTAAATTACCTTGGACAACTGATGCTCGTAGACATGAAGTCATGAAAGCTGTATTGATGAATTCTGCGGACAAGCTTCAAGATAAAGGCGATGGTCGCTTGCTTGGAATGGCACGTACGATTTTCGAGAAAGATAACAAAACCTGGATTGATTCTGATGCTTACAAAAATCGTAAAATTCCACTGAATATTCAAATGGGTGCGGGTCAATTAAATGCGTTCCGAGCCTATCAACAATTCAGTGCGGGACAACGCAAGCCGAATCAACTTGTCCCAGTGATTGGATGGAACTATGACAAGGTTGGCACGAATCAAACGGTGCAAGATTACATGATCGATCGACCTTTGTTGCAAGGGAGCTATGTTTCCGCAACATTGACTTGGGATCGAGTGGTGGAATTGAACGATCGCAATCGCAACGGCAATTTTGATGTTGGGGAATCGTTTCGCGATCGAGGTTTAAATAAACTTGATCTTTATCTGATGCGAGCCGAAGACACGGACATTCGTAAAAGTATCTGGTCATCGGTGAGTGATATTGACAGTGTGCAACACATTTTTTACCCGATTCCTGCAACTGGACGTTACAAAATTCGGGTTGTTTTCCGTCAGCAAGTGAACACACCCCTACAATCTTACGCATTGGCATGGTGGGCGGCTCCGTCTCAAAAATAGTAACGCGCTTCTACGCAATCGTTGAATTGACTAATGTAGTTAGTACATAGCGTGTTCATCGATACACGATGAGGTCAAACAACGGGTTGGAATTGGTCAATTCTCTGATCAATTCCCAACTTTCTTGGAGAGGAGTTATGAAAACAATTCAATGGAAACGATCGTCCCAAATCGGAATTGCTTTATTTGCGATCGTCTTTGCAATTAGCGCAATTTCCTGTTCTAGTTCTGCTAATTCACAAAACCCAAAACCAAATATTAGAAATAGTCCAATTACGCAATCCAAACCAGTTCAGCCTGTGAATCCAAAAATTGTGGAAGCAAATACTAGATTCGGGTTCAAATTGTTTTCTGAGATCCTCAAGAAAGAAGGGAAAGAAAATGTGTTTGTTTCACCTTCAAGTGTGGCGATCGCACTTTCGATGGCATACAATGGCGCAAACGGTGAAACCAAGACTGCAATGGCAAGAGCGCTCGAATTCCAAGGGATGACGCTCGAAGAAATTAACCAATCCCATCGCAATTTGAAAGCGGCTTTAGAACAAGCTGATCCGAAAGTGCAATTGTCGATCGCGAATTCACTTTGGGCAAGAGAAGGAGTTTCTTTTAATCCAAGTTTTCTCGATCGTAATGCCAAATTTTACGATGCGAAAGTGACCACTTTGGATTTCAATCAACCCGCTGCGGTTGAAGAGATCAATGGCTGGGTGAAGGAAAGTACGCGCGGCAAGATTTCTCAGATTATCGATCGCATTAATCCCGATGATTTGATGTTCCTAATGAATGCAATCTATTTCAAAGGGAAATGGACAAACGAATTCGATAAAGGCAATACAGAAAACCGTCCGTTCACATTAGTCAATGGCTCAAAAAAACAAGTGCCTTTAATGAAGCAACAAGGCAAATATCGCTATCTTGAAACTAGTCAATTTCAAGCGATTAGCCTTCCTTACGGCGATGAACGTTTGAGCATGTATGTATTCCTGCCGAAAACGAATCTTGCTACATTTCAAAGGTCTTTAACCGCTCAGAATTGGCAAACTTGGATGAGGCAATTTGGCTCTCGTGAAGGGCAAATTCAATTGCCTCGATTCAAGATGGAATACGATGTTGAACTGAAAGAAGCGCTGTCTGCTCTCGGCATGGGAATCGCCTTTGAAGATACAGCCGATTTCTCTGGACTAAGCCGAGGCACAAAGATCGATCATGTCAAACACAAA
>JADEXW010000448.1 GCA_015206935.1 Pseudanabaenaceae cyanobacterium LEGE 13415
TGACTGAACTGATGGCGAAGCATGGAATCGTGGGACATACGGCTGATGTTTTTCATGCGCTGCTAAAGATGGTGGAGACGGGGCAGCAGCAACAGGTGCAAACGGTCCAGGAAGTCGCTCAAACCCTCAATTGGTTTACTAAAGAGGTGGAATCGCTCAGAGCCAAGGTGCAGCAGTTGGAACAAGAACGCGATCTGGCACAAGAAAAGGTGTCGGATCAAGAGGTCGAACTCCTGCATCAGGAAAATCGATCCCTCAGACAGCAGTTGGAGCAAACTCAGGCTCGATTGAAAGGCATTCAGAAACTGCTAGGCATGGAGGCAGCAGAACAACCCAAGACAGAGGTAGCGCAGCCTAACCTGAAGCGGGTTGAGGAAGCGGTGAGGCAGAAAAAACAGCCGAGCGATCGCATTTCAGGGAATGAAAGTGATGGAGGACGCGAGCCAGAAGGGGAGAAGCGGCGCGAGCCAGAGGGCGAGAAGAAGCGCGATCGGACGGCAACCACTGAGAAAATTCATCAGGCAGTCGATGCTGTGGTCAGTTGGAATACTGCCCAAGATGATGGGGATAAACAACTCAGAATTTCCATTCCTACCATTAAAGGGCTGGCTTCGGCGATGGGTGCGAACTATCAACCTGCCATTCAAGAAGTACTGAAGGAGCGGGAGCAGGAGTTGGAGGAGCTGCATCGGCGATTACTGTTGGGGAGCAGGCACAATGCCAGTGTGAAGGGGAAAGAGGAAATACTACGGGCGATCGCACGGGACTATTTGGGGCTAGAAAATTGGCAGGAGGTTAAGTATTGAAAAGGATTATGCTGTAGATCAGATAGAACGGCATAACTGTATAACCCCAACATGAGCGAGATGGATGTTCATTCCTTGATTAAACGCATTCAATGGCTGCATCAACGCCGCGATCAACTGAGATGGACCCGCAGGGTTGGACAAAAAATAGATAGGGAATAAGCTACAGTTCTAGATCACAGATCCAACACCTTCACTGATCTAGAGTTCGTTCACGGTTTTACTACTTTTGCATTCATATCTTTCAGACTATCACAATACATCTGATTTGGTGTTCTGTATTCTAATCCTTGATGTGGTCGTACTTGATTGTACCAATCAAACCAGTGCTTTACCTCCTGTGTCAAATGTTGTCCGTTCTCAAACGACTTGAGATAAATCAATTCATATTTCAAACTCCGCCACAATCGCTCAATAAAAATGTTGTCGTGACACCGCCCGCGCCTATCCATGCTGATGTTAATGCCAACTGCCTTGAGACAGTTAGTAAACGCTGTGGCAGTAAATTGAGCGCCTTGATCACTGTTGAAGATATTAGGCTTGGGATAGCGCGTCAAAGCTTCATCAAGTGCTGCGACACAAAACTCGACTTCTAGCGTATTCGAGATGCGCCAAGACAAGACTTTGCGGCTGTACCAATCCATTACAGCAACTAGGTAGAAATGTCCTTTTGCACCCGGAAGATAGGTGATGTCGGTACACCACACCTGATTCGCACTCGTGATGTCAAGCCCCCGAAGGAGATACGGATAAATTCGATGTGCTGGATGTGCCTTGCTCATATTCGGTTTGGGATAGATGGCAAACAATCCCATCTCGCGCATCAACCGTTGCACTCGTTTGCGACTGACGTTGTACCCGTACGATTGCAAAAACACAGTCATTTTGCGACTGCCATAGAACGGTGTTTCCAGGTATTGCTGATCGAGCAAGCGCATCAGGGTCAACTCTTCTTCCGACGGGGGCAAGGCTTGATAGTAAAAGCTTGAACGTGCGATCTGCATCAATTCACATTGGCGCACAATGCTCAAGTCTGGATGGTCTCTCTCTACCAGGGCTTTTCGGTCGGCAAGCCCAATCGTGCCGACCTGTTGGCTAAAAAAATCTCGCTCCACTTGCAGCTTGCCAATTTGCCGATATAACTCATCGATTTGAGCATTCGTCTCCGGTTCGGTTGCACTCGATTTTGCACCCCGTTCAAACAACTCGCTGGCTCCGTCTAATAGTTGCCGTTTCCAGTTGTGAATCATCGTCGGATGCACGCTGTAATGACTCGCAATCTCGGCAATCGTCTTTTCGCCTTTTATCGCTTCGAGTGCGACTTTAGCTTTGAATTGCGGACTGTGTTGTTTCCGTTTATTTTGGCTCATAACCTACTCCTATCATGGATGGGATGGGTGTAGCTTATTCACCTGTCCAGTTTTTGGCGACCACTTAAACTGCTCGCAAGCAACCTCTCCCCAGAGGGCGCTTGGATTCATGAATATGAGGTCCAGCGCCACTACCCTAGTGGCAACCTCGAATCCTATCGCTATGCCAAATGGCAAGCCCATGAACCCATCTTTGTCCGCTCTCCCAAACGAAGTAAACAGGGTGATCCCGATCAACATCCGGGTTTCACTAAGCATCAGCACATCGGAAGGGTATCAAGTACCACCGGACTAGAAATGGAGGACGAAGTACGGGAGGCGTATCAGGCATGAATAATCGACAGAATTTAGAGGCGATCCAAGCCGCCCTACATGAGATTCATACGGTCTTGCAACGGGTGGAAATGCAGTTGGGAAACAACAATACCTCCCAAACATGGAAGGGTTATGCCAGTTGAATTTGATCATGGCATAACTGTAGCGACTCCCATAGGCAAACGCTAACAGGCAACGCACTAACTTCCTCACAGCCGCCTTTTCAGCTTCTCATGCGATCTCAATCTCTTTGTTAAAAATTTGTCTCTAAAAATAGATCCCCCAACTGACACTGTATCGCTCCAGTTAATGACAGGAGACGTGACCTCTCAAGTTTGCGGGAATGAGGGCGTGAACGAAATTAATTTCCTCCTACACAATGACTCCTACTCCCAGTTTGCCAAAGCTTTACCAAAAGAGCGTAAGAGCCAATTTAATTTGAGACGAGACAACGGGCGCTGTAAGCTCCACGCAGCACTGCTTCTAGTCAGCGGCTAAGACTCGAAAGATTGTTAAGAAAAATGCGACTAAAGAATAGGATTACTTCCTCTTTGTCGCGATCGCCATCTTTACCCCGTCAATTTTGCGAATCTCATCCATCACAGCGACGATCGCGCCATGTTCAACTTTCTCGTCAGCATTGATCACGACAACTGCTTGCTGATTAGCTTGTACTAGCGCTCTCACTCCTGTTTCTAGCTGAGATAGCTGAATCGCTTGCTTGTTTAACGCAATCTCTCCACCGGGCTTAACAGTGACCGCGATTCTAGTTTGTTGCTGTGTCTTTGCAGTCGCAGCCCGTGGAAGATTCACAGGTAGACCTTCTGATCTCGTTAAAAACAAGGTTGACACGATAAAAAACGTTAACAGTGCAAACACAACATCAATCATTGGAACAATGTTGATCTGAGGGGTTGCATCATCCTCTTTTGAAAATAGCATAAGTTTCTGAAAAGCAATTAAGAATGGACGTTGGGCACATAGTTATTTTCGTAACGACGATCGTAGATTAGTTCAAATCGATTCGCATACTCTTCGATCAAAGCGGTTTGGCGAGTGAAGAAACCACGAAAGATACTGACTGCAAATAAATTGAAAATTGCAACGACTAATCCCGAAGCGGTTGATACTAATGCTTCACTGATTCCACCTGTGACCCCAGCCGTTTGGCTTCCTCCAACGTTGCCAATGTTGAGCGATGAAAACGAAACAATTAGTCCAGTGACAGTTCCTAGCAGTCCAAACAATGGAGAAAGCCCTACGATCATGTCAAAAATGTTTGTAAACCGCTTCATTCCCGGAGTTTCTGCTTGGGCTTCTGCTCGCATTGCTAAACTAAATTGTTCTGGAGTTGGACGATCGAGCGATAGTGCGGATAGAAGAATCCGAGCCGCAGGTAAATCAATGTTCTTTTTCAGAACTGCGATCGCTTCCCCAACATTGTTTTCTTGATACAACATCAAAACACGCTGCATCATCTTCGGTTGACGTTTGATAATTCGGCTCCAATAGCGCGATCGCTCAATAATCAGCCCAATTGCTGTGACAGAAAACAACAGCAGTGGAATCATGACAATTCCGCCTGCTTTAAGAATCGCGATCGCATCATTCATCGCAGCTACTCCAACTTACTCTCAAAATTCGCTTAAAAGCTTTGAACTTACAAGCTTCTTGTACTGAGGCGACAAGAAGAACAATCAGAAGCGTAAGACCTAGTGCAACTTATTGTCAAGTAATTCTAAAATCTCTTTTTACTCAAATTCAAGAGAATCCCTTAAAACGAGCTATATTATTGCTTCTGCTTACATAAGTTGCTCAATTTGGGCGTTGACAGATATAGCAATTGGCTTAATATAAGAGGAATTGTCTGATGCAATTCATTGTCAATAAGTTATGGCTTTTGTTCCAGAAGTTGTCGAGCAGCGTGAAAGAGAAACGAAGCGGCTGAAGCGGTTTCTGCCATTTACTTTTACAAGTGCTTTAGCGCTGCATCTTGTGCTGATTCCATTGCTAGTACTGATGTGGAAGCCGATCGCGCAACCTGCAATTTCCGAGGAAGAGATCGAGATTATTGCCGACGAGCAGCCAGACGAAACATTACCCGATGAGAATGCTCCTGAAACAGCACAACAAGCAGGGGGTAGTGGTGGAGGAAGCGAACAGTTTTCCCTTTTCAATCCCAACTCAGCTTCTCCTCCACCTGCTGATTCCGTTGAGGTTGCACAAGCAACTCCTGAAGCTGCGATCGTGCCTTCTCCGATTGCAGAACCAGAAGTGGTAGAGCCAGAAGTTGCAGAACAAGTCCCACCGCCTTCTCCAACTC
>JADEXW010000449.1 GCA_015206935.1 Pseudanabaenaceae cyanobacterium LEGE 13415
GAATGAGATTGCATCGATCGGAGATGTTGAACCACGATCGGGGGCTGTCGCTTGCTTCGGCTCCAAGTTAATAAAGTACTCACTGGAACGCCTGTGAGATTTTCTAGATTCAAGGCTTGAACTTGTTGAATTAAAGCTCGATCGTTGGACACAACAACGACTAATCGCCCGATACTTGATCGTGCTAAATCTTCAGCCGAATTCCGCACATCTAATGCGAGTCGGGCGCGACGGGTAATCGGTCTCGACTCGGTTGAAATCAGCGAGCGGGTTAATTGCCAATCACTTTCGAGCATAAATCTACGAAACTCTCTAGCAATTTTCGACTCGATCGACTCACTTTGACTACTTGCCCAAGCGTCTAATTCTTCATGAACCACCTGCGGCACATAGCACCGTCCAACCCGGTTAAATTCCAGCCATTCGTAAGGCTTACAGGCAAAAAACGAGTTTAGATCAATCAATAAAAATATCTGAGAAGAGTCAAGCATAATCAGGGGGCGAAAGAATTACTTCAAATCTATACGATTTCAATTCTTCAAAGTCCCCCAGAATGGGGGATTTAGGGGGCACGAACCCCTCCAACCGAAGCGCAAAACGTTTATATAGCTGTATCTATTTCAGTAAGAACACTTTGGGAAAGCCCCCCAGCCCCCAAGCTTGGGCAGGGTGGTTTCATAGACGAAAAGAAAAATGAGGATGGACTGAGAAGATATATCAAAGCGTCAGTCCATGACCCTCATAGATCAATTAAAACAAATTCCCGACCCGCGACACTGCAAAGGACGTAAACATCCGCTCTGGATGATTCTGATGTTGAGTGTGTTAGGGTTTCTCTGCGGCTATCGAGGCTATCGACCGCTAGCCGACTTTTGCATCCAGCATCAAACCGAGTTGCGAGCGGTGTTAGCCCTGCCAGAGTCTCAAGCGTTGCCCTCCTATTCGACGTTTCGCCGCACGTTTTTGCAGCTCACGCCGCAGGAGTGGGAGCCAGTTTATAACAACTGGGCCGCCGCAACGTTACCGGAAGTGGCGGCGGTGTTGTGGTCAATTGATGGCAAAAGCATTCGGGCAACCAGTACTGGGGGAAACCGTCACGCTCAGGACTTCACCAGTTTGGTCTCGGTGTACGAACAGAGTCTGGGCGTGTTGCATTAGCCGTGATGCAGAATCGGGCACAAAGCGAGATTCATGTCGCTCAAGCCGCGATTGCCGCATTACCCGAACTGCCACCCGGACACTGTTTCAGTTTAGATGCCTTGCACACCACGCAAGCGACGGTGCAAGCAATCACTGAGCGCCAGCAGGACTATCTGCTCGTGGTCAAGCGCAATCGAGCCGCCACTCATGCCCAGATTCGACAGTTGGTCGAACAGCAACTGCCCCTGACGACTGCGGTGCAGGTGGATGATTCACACGGACACACGGTAACGCGCTCGGCTCAGGTGTTTACGCCCACTGCGTCCCTGCAAGCCCAATGGCGCAACCTCACCACAGTTGGAGTTGTCGAGCGCACGGGTGAGCGCGACCATCAGCCCTTTGCCGAAACCGTTGACTACCTCAGTAGTGCCACTTGGACTGCCACCCAACTGCTCCAGGCTTCTCGCCAGCATTGGCAGATTGAAAATGGCTTGCATTGGGTCAAAGATGTCACCTTGCATGAGGACTCTCCCGCTCAACGCGGCGGCTTTGCTCCGGTGCATTGGGCGATTCTCAACACCTTTGCCATCACGCTGGCGCGTCGCCAGGGTTGGCGCACCGTTCCGCAAGCCCTCAGAGTGTGGGCGAACCAACTGCACCGCGTTTTTCATTTCCTTGTATGAAACCATCCTGCCAGCCCCCAATTCTGGGGGAGCAAGAGTTTTAAGCCCCCAGAACTGGAGGTTTAGGGGCACAAGGCGATTTAATCGAAGCGAAAACGACAAAGCGACTTTGATTAGAGATTAGAGGTGATTAGACTGCTTAAAATCTGCCGCTGTAGCGCTCTTCTTTCCAGGGATCGCCCCGGTGATGATAGCCATTGCGCTCCCAGAATCCTAAATCTTCTTTTGACATAAACTCTAAGCCGTTGATCCACTTAGCACTTTTCCAGGCATAGAGATGAGGAACGACTAAGCGCAACGGACCTCCATGATCAGCAGGGAGCGGCTCACCGAATAGCGTATGAGCAAAGAAGTTTTCTTCGCGAACAAAGTCATCAAGAGCGATATTCGTTGTATATCCTCCGTAGCAATGCTCCATGATGTGAACGGCTTTGGGATCGACTTCGATGTATTTCATAAAATCGATAACTTTTACCCCAACCCATTGCACATCGAGCTTTGACCAGGTTGTGACACAGTGAAAATCAGCAGTAAATTCGCTTTGGGGCATTGACATGAAATCGTCCCAGGAAAAGGTCTTCTCCTGAGCGAGTCCCCAGACGCGAAATTGCCAAGTTGATCGATCGATTTGTGGAGTAGCTCCGTAGGTCAGGACAGGAAATCCCGTAGCGAGTCTCTGACCGGGAGGAACGCGATCGCCATGTTCCGCTTCTGGTTTTTTGAAATACTTGCCTAACATTTCAGTGACTCCTAAGAAGGCTTCACTTTTAAGTATGAATCACATAGAGAAAATGCGTGACTCTCTCATTCGACGGAATCACGCATTTTCATTACTCTTCGTCGCCGCCTTCTTCTTCGGTTGGGTAGACGAATCCTTTTGCCCGTCCGGTGAGAATCGATTTGCCCAGCGATAGAGCGCGTTGAGCTTGCAGATTGGCTTTGCGTTTCCAGGTGGCTTTCCGCTGGTCGCGCTTGGCGTTGGAGGTTTTCTTCTTAGGAACAGCCATAGTTTTGGCGATCGTATTTAAACAGCTTTTCTATTCTAGAGGAGTCTGGGCAGATTGCAACGATCTTGCTATAAACACAGGGTTAATTCGGAGCCGTTTTGGTGTTTGGCGATTTCGATGCGGGCTTGGAAGGCTTCGCGGAAATGTGGTGCGTGCGTGATGATGAGGATGCAGGCGAATTCGGGAGAGATGGCGTTGATCGCGGCAATTAAGCGATCGCATCCTTCTTGGTCTTGGTTGCCGAAGCCTTCATCGACGATTAGCATTTGAAGTGCAGTTCCCGATCGTTGGGCGAGGAGTCGCGCGAGTGCTAGTCGAATCGCGAAATTAACTCGGAATGCTTCGCCGCCTGAGTAGGTTTCGTAGGGGCGAGTTCCATACGCATCAGCAATCAGAATGTCTAAGGTTTCCATTGCTTTCGCGGTTTTGGATTTGCGATTGCGTTGGGTGACAAACTGGACGTGAAGCTGATTAGCACTGAGCCGTGAGAGGATTTGATTCGTGGTGGCTTCGAGTTGGGGGAGAATGTTCTCGATCATTAAGGCTTGAATGCCGTTTTTGCCAAAGGCTTGAGTGAGTTCTTGATACACACGGCATTGTTGACGGGCGGTTTTGAGTTGGGAGTTTACTTGCTCGAATTGATGACTGAGCAGTTCTTGTTGTTGTTGTTGCTGTTGGAGTCTTCCGAGTTTTGCTAGGTGTTGATCGAGTTTAGTGCGATGTTGTTGGATTTGTTGCTCTAGAGCTTGAATGTGGTTGGTGAGATCTGGTGTTTTTTCTAGAGCATGGATGAGTTCTTGACAGTGATGCGTGATGGTTTGTAGATCGTTGTATCGAGCTTGTAAGGTGTGCGTTAGCTCGTGTAAACGATGTTGGACTTGGGGATATTGCTGCTGGGCTTGTTGTAGTTCTTGATAGCGGAGTTGCCACGGTTGAGCTTGGCGGAGGGTTGATCGAATTGCGTTATGTTGCTCTAAGTTGTAGCCGATTTCTTGGATTTGTCGATCGTATTGTTGCAGTCCTCGCTCTAAGTCTGTGGTTAAGCGATCGTAGTGTTGCTCTAATTGTTCGATTTGAGTTTTTAGAGTGGGTTGACGATGCAGAATGTTTGCTTGTCGGCGTTTGGCTTGTTTGATGTCAGCTTGGCGGATTTCTGCCCAACGCCAGCGATCGACACTGCCACGAGCCAGCGCATGATCGCGTTCATCGTAGTTTAATTGCTGCAAACTGCGATCGAGAATATTTAGCTCTTCGTGTAGTTCTGGCTCAAAGGCTCTCGTTTTTAGTTGTGATTCGAGCTTGAGCGCTTCGGTGTTGATTTGAGTTAATTGTTCTTGAACTTCTGCGGTGTTTTGTAATTGTTCTTGTAGTTGTCCCCGTCGCTCTAAGGTATCTCCGTAGCGAGCAAGTTGCTGTTCGATTTTGGTGTATTCTTCTCGTAGAACTTGGATTTCACGCTCTGAAGTGGTTAGCTGTTCGCGGATGACCCAGATTTCAGAAAGAATTTCTTCTTTTTGGGCTTGTTGTTTTTCTAGGACTAAACGCCAGTGATGTTCGTTTAAGGGTTGATCGCACAAGGGACAAGGCGGAAACTCTAATTGTTTTAGTTGTACGATCGTGGTTCCTTCGACTTCAGCGATCGTAGATGCTCGTTCTTGTTCTAGCATCCGAATCTTGTGATCAATCTCTGCTAATTGAGCTTCATAGTTGCGTTGATGCGCTTGTAATTGCTCCATGAAGCTTCGACGCTCTAAGCCTTTATCCCGAACTTGATCTTGATATGCTCTAAGCTTTTCGAGTTCGTCGATTTTTACAGCAACCTCGATCGCGGCTTTCTGTAGAACGGGTTGGCGTTGTTGTTGGGTCTGAAGTTGACGCGCAGAGGTGCGGAGTTCTTCGAGTCGGGCAGAGAGACGAGTAAAAGAACGATCGAGCCTTTGCTGGATTTGTTGTTTGCGCTGAAGAAGGGG